>DUEN01000141.1 GCA_011176545.1 Caldilineae bacterium
GCCATCGTCCGATCGGTGGATCGCGATGCGATTCGGGCCAGCGGCGAGGCGAGCCAGTGGCGGTATCGCGCGCTACTGCCGTTGCCTGAGAACGCTCGCACTCCCCCGTTGCAGGTGGGCTGGACGCCCTTGTACGCGGCCCCTCGCCTAGCGCGAGCCGTGGGCGTCCGCTCGCTGTGGATCAAGGATGATGGGCGCAACCCGACGGGCTCCCTGAAGGACCGGGCCAGCGCGCTGGTGTTGGCCGTCGCGGCCGCCCGCGACGAAGCCGTGATCACGACAGCGTCCACCGGCAACGCGGCCGCGGCCCTGGCCGGATTGGCCGCCTCCACGGGCCAGCGGACAGTCATCTTCGTGCCCGAGGCCGCGCCGCCAGCCAAGATCGCGCAGCTTCTGGCTTATGGCGCCCGTGTGCTATTGATCCGAGGCAATTACGACGCGGCCTACGATCTGTGCCTGGAGGCCACGCGGGCGTTCGGCTGGTACTGTCGCAACACGGCCTACAACCCGTACACGGCGGAAGGGAAGAAGACGGTGGCCTTCGAGGTCGCCGAGCAGCTCGGCTGGCGCGCCCCCGAGTGGGTCGTCGTACCCGTCGGCGATGGGAACATCATCACCGGAGTGTATCGGGGTTTCCAGGATCTGATGGCCCTGGGCTGGATCGAGCGGATGCCCCGGCTGCTGGCGGTACAGGCGGAGGGCTCGGGAGCCGTATATCAAGCGTGGATGGATGGGCGGGAGGAAGTCGAGCCGGTCGCGGCCCACACCGTGGCCGACTCCATCGCCGCTGATCTGCCGCGTGATGGGCGCCGGGCCCTGCGAGCCATACGGGAGACCCGCGGAGCCTGCGTCGCGGTGTCAGACGGTGAGATCCTGGCCGCCATCCCGGCGCTGGCGCGGGGGAGCGGTGTCTTCGCCGAGCCGGCCGCGGCGGCTGGATATGCTGGACTTCGCCGCGCCGTTGCCGCAGGCATCGTAGGGCCGGAAGCGGAAGTCGTCCTCTTAGTGACGGGAAACGGCCTCAAAGATGTCGGGAGTGTGCGCCGTTCGATCCCCAGGCCACCCGTCATCGAGCCCGACCTGACGGCTGTAGCGAACGAAGTGAGAGATCGGATCACCTGAAGTATTGGAGTGAGTTCAGCCATGTTAGAGAACGTCAACGTTGAGAACCTGATCCTCGGGCCCACCTTCGAGGAGATGCTACACCCCGAACGCATCGATCCTCAGGTGCGCCGTCGAGCGCTGGAGGCCATGAGGGCCGATCCCCTGGATCCCATCAACCTCTACAACATCACCTGGAAGGATCCCGACGGTCGCATCCGGTATGAGGTGCTGCCAGAGGAACTGACCGGTGTGGCGACGCCCATCGTGGTGTTGTATAGCAAGGACTTCCCCACCGGATCGCACAAGGTGGGCGCCGCCTACTCCGTCCTGGTGGAGAAGGAACTTTACGGCGAGGTGGACCCCGCGGTACACACCCTAGTCTGGCCCAGCACCGGCAACTACGGCATCGGCGGCGCGTGGGTGGGATGCCGCATGGGGTTTAACAGCATCGTCGTGCTCCCCGAGGAGATGAGCCGTGAGCGGTTTGAGATGATCGAGTTCTACGGAGCCAAGATAATTAAAACTCCAGGCTCCGAGTCGAACGTGAAGGAGATCTACGACAAAACGTGGGAGCTAAGGCGGGCGGATCCAAACGTGCGGGTTCTGAACCAGTTCGAGGTGATGGGAAACTACCGGTTCCACTACTACGTCACCGGGAACACGATTGTGGAGTTGGCTGACGTGCTGCAGGCGGAGGGAATTGGCCGTGGCAAGATCACCGCGTTCGTCTCCGCGATGGGCTCCGCGGGCACCATCGCCGCTGGCGATCGCCTCAAACAGGTATGGCCGGACCATAAGATCATCGGGCTGGAGCCCATCCAATGCCCAACGTTATATCTGAATGGATATGGCACGCATGACATCCAAGGCATCGGCGATAAGCACGTGACCTGGATCCATAACGTGTGGAATATGGATGCCATCATGTGCATCGATGACCTCGAGTGCAAGATGGGGCTGCAGCTGCTCACGGAGGAGGCCGGCTGGCGCACCATGATCGATCGCTTCGGCGTCCCCGAGGCGAAAGTGCGCAAGATGGCCGCCATCTTTGGCATCTCGGGGGTGTGTAATGTCCTAGGGGCCATCAAGACGGCCAAGTTCTACGAGCTGGGCCGGGATGACGTCATCGTCACCATCTGCACGGACGCGATCGACCGCTATCACAGCGTGATGGCGAAGCTGACGGAGCAATACGGCCCCATGGACGAGGTCGAGGCCGCCATCCGCCTGGTCAGTATCTTCCATAAACAGAAGCTGGATTGGATCAGGGAGGCCACGCGAGAGGAGCGCGCGCGGTGGCACAACCTCAAGTATTACACGTGGGTTGAACAGCAGGGCAAGACCGTTGAAGAGCTGAACGCGCAGCGCGACCCGGCCTGGTGGGAGGCCGAGCAGGCCAAGGTTGCGGAGATCGATGAGCGCATCCAGGAGGCACGCCGGCTGCAGGCCGGCCTCCGATGAAGTCACCAACCTTTCGCCTAATGGCGGCGTTGCTGCAACTCTGTCCTTTCTTTGCCGACTATGACAGCACGATCTTCTGTAGGGGCGACCGGCCGGTCGCCCCTACACTGTGTAAAAGCAAACATGTGCTGTCCATATATTTCTGTCGTGTATGCCAATACGGGTAGCGCCGCATTCAACCATGGAGGGCATGTAGGGCGGGTTTCTTACCCGCCCTCTTGTGGCCGGTATGGAAACCGGCCCTACAATTTATATTCTCCACCATGCAGATGTAGCGCTTTGGCTACAACTATGGTTAAGTGTGGAGTTACCCCAATACGGACGGGGAGGACATGCCGCTGTCAATGACAGCAAGTTTACAATAATCCAGCGGTATGTTACAATATGAGGGCCATGGGGACGACGGTAAGCCTGTTTGATGCGCGACGCGAGGAGTTAACCGAAAAGGAGGCGCCGCTGGCCGCCCGCATGCGGCCGCGCACGCTGGACGAGTTCGTCGGCCAGGAGCACATCATCGGCCCCGGCCGGCTGCTGCGCCGCGCCATCCAGGCAGACCAGCTCTCCTCCATCATCTTCTATGGGCCGCCGGGCACCGGCAAGACCACTTTGGCTCGCATCATCGCGAATACCACCCGTGCCCACTTCATCGCTATCAACGCCGTGCTGGCCGGGGTGAATGACATTCGCGCGGCGATCAAGGAGGCCCAAGAGCGACGAGGTCAGTTCGGTCAGCGCACCATCCTCTTCGTGGACGAGGTGCATCGCTTCAACAAGGCCCAGCAGGATGCCCTCCTCCCCTGGGTGGAGAACGGGACGGTTATCCTGATCGGCGCCACCACGGAGAACCCCTACTTCGAGGTCAACAAGCCGCTGGTATCCCGCTCCCGCATCTTTCAGCTCAAGCCGCTGACCGAGGACGATCTGCGCAAGATCGCCCGACGGGCGTTGGAGGATCCCGAGCGCGGGTATGGCAAGTTGAAGGTGCACATCGACGAGGACGCGCTAGATCACCTGGTCAACGTGGCCAACGGCGACGCTCGGGCGTTGCTCAACGCGCTGGAGCTGGCGGTGGAGACCACGCCGCCTGGCCCCGACGGCGTGATCCATATCGACATGGCCGTGGCGGAGGAGTCCATCCAGCGTCGCGCCGTCCTCTACGATAAGGAGGGCGACGCCCATTTCGACACCATCAGCGCCTTCATCAAGTCGCTGCGCGGCTCCGATCCCGACGCGGCCCTCTACTGGCTGGCGCGCATGGTGTACGCCGGCGAGGACCCGCGCTTCATCTTCCGGCGCATGCTCATCTTCGCCAGCGAGGACGTCGGCATGGCCGACCCTAACGCCATCCAGGTAGTGACCGCCTGCGCCCAGGCGTTCGATTACGTGGGCCTGCCCGAGGGCCGCTTCCATCTGGCCCAGGCGGCCATCTACCTGGCCACCGCGCCCAAATCCAACAGCACCATGGGATTCTTCGACGCGCTAAAGACGGTGGAACAGGAGCGGGAGGCGGAGGTGCCCGCTCATCTGCGGGATGCCTCTCGCGATGCGGAGGGGTTCGGTCACGGGCAGGGCTATCTTTACCCGCACGCCTATCGGGATCATTGGGTGGCGCAGCAGTATCTGCCCGACGCGCTACAGGGGCGGGTCTTCTATCAGCCATCGGATCAGGGCTACGAGGCCAAGATCCGGGAGGAGGTGGCCCGCCGACGGGAGGCCCAGCTGGCGGCCATGATCGACGGGAGCGCCCTGGCGCCGCCGGAGGTGCTGACCTTCACCGGCGATCGCGCGGGGCGCGATCGAGAGCGCTGGCTGCAACGCACCATCGGCGATGTGGGCGAGCACCTGGCCGCGCTGCGCGATCGGGTCATGGACGCGGCCGAGTTACAACGTCATCATCTGGTCTTGGACCTCAACGCGGGTAGCGGGCTGCTGACCTGGGAGGCATTGCGGCGGGTACCTGAGGGCGGCGTGTGGACGCTAGCTCGGACGGCCAGGGAGGCCGAGGCACTGCGGGAGCTGGCCGCGCGGCTGCCGGAGGTGGAGCGCCCTATCGTGATGCAGGGCAATTTAGACGAACTACCCGACCTGCTGGCCGCTCGCGGTGATGCAGACGTGCGTTTCGACGCCGTCGTAGGGCGTAACGCGCTCACCCGGCATCCGGACAAGCCCGCGGCCCTCCGGCGGATCGTGGCGCTGCTGCGATCGGGCGGCCGCCTCAGCTTGGCCGAGGCCATCCCGCGGCGCGCCCAGCGCCTCTACCGGCTGGTGCCGCTGGATCGGCTGGATCCAGAACTGGCGGAGCAGGTCGTCCAGGCCGAGGAGGCCATTTACGCCGATCAGGACGATCCCATGGTGAACTGGGATGCGTCAGACCTGGAGGTCGCTCTGGAGGCCGCCGGACTGAGCGAGATTCGCCTGGAGGTGGTCGAGCAGCCCACGGAGGTGCACGTCACGCCCGCGCTGATCGAGCGCTGGTTCGACGCGACGCCGAAAGACCGCCCGAGCTATGGACAGCGGTTGGCCGCGCGGCTCTCGGCCGAAGGGCTCGACGAGGTGCGCGATCTGTTCGCTCGCACATTGACGGGGCAGACGGTGACCTGGACGTCCGTCATCGTTTATGTGCGAGCCAGAAGAGGAGATTAAACGATGGAAGAGGATTTCCCTTTCTTGCTGGACCCTGATGTACTCCTAGGGTACGTGACGGATCGGTGGCGTAAGGAACAGGAGGAGAGGCCGATCTACATTCACTCAAAGCTCTCCGCCGCGCTCAATAAATCGCCGGCGCAGTGGGTGAACGCTGCCTGCCAGACACTGGGACTCGACACCAGGGCCCTGCGCAATCGCAAAGCCAAGACGCAAGCTCTGGTCGCACACCTAACCGATCCGGAGAAGTTGAAGGCCGTCGTTCATGGGCTTTCGCCAGAGGCGCGCGAAGCGCTTCGCATGGTCATCGAGGCTGGCGGCTGGATGAGGGTAGGACCGCTGTATCGGCGCTTCGGGGATTGCGAGGGCGATGGTTGGTTCTGGGAAGAAGAGCCGCCAGAATCCGTGCTGGGCGAGCTGCGCACGCGCGCTCTGTTGTTCATCGGAAAGGCTCCTGTCGGATCCCGGTCTTATCACGTGGCTGTGGTGCCCAAAGAATTGCGTCCTCTCTTGGCGGAGATCCTGGCTGAGATCCCCCCTGCCCCGGAGCCGCCGGAGCTGACCAGGGATGTGGCGTTAGCGAACGTCTTGGAAAGGATTCGACAGTACTACGAGGAGCACATTGACTGGGAGCCTCTCATCGGACGAGAGACCATTGAGGCTTTCATACGTCATCTGGCTCAGAAGGGCGAGAAGCCGGAGAAGATCCTCCAGGCCTGGGAGGATCTCTGGCCGTTTGTCATCTATATGGACCATGACGTCGATGAGCATCCCACGCTGGATGACATCAAGCCCTATCACCTGAGCGAGTGGGTCCACCTGTTCATCCCACGCAAGTTCATCGTGGATTGGAAGCTGGCCGACCTGCGCCGTATGCTGCGGACGGTGGCCCATTTCTACGCCTTCCTGGCCGAGGAGGGAAGGGGCGTGTCCAAGGCGACGGCGGAACGGGTGGCTGAGGCCGTGGATACCCTGGTCTCTCCCAAGCGGAAGCTGGGGGTGATTCTACGTCCCCCGCCGAAGGGCGGCGAGCCCATCCTCGAGATCCATAGTCCTGAGCATGGCGTGGTGCAGTTCACCATCAATGACTACTGGCTGGCCATCGTTTGCTATGCTGAGCATGGTGGCGATTGGCAGGCACTGCGCGAGGCTGCCGGGAAGGTGGTCGATGGGAAGGCCAAACAGGAGCGCATAGACTTCATTACCTCGCATGAACCCGATTCTCTGACCACACTGTTCATGCACGGCGTCCCAGAGGAGGGCGTGATAGAGGCGTTCGACTGGTTCTATGAGCGTTCCCTGAGTACTGAGAGAGCCTGGTAAGGGACCCTGTTCGAAGAGGCGATGCCGTATAACTTATTGCTCACAGGGCTGCCCGGCTGCGGGAAGACCACTGTCGTCGAGAAGGTCGTCGCCGCGCTGCCGTCGGACGCGGCGGGCGGTTTCGTGACCCACGAGCTACGCGAGGGCGGCCGTCGCGTCGGGTTCGAGGTGCGCACGCTGGACGGGCGACGCGCCACCCTGGCCCACGTGAGCATCCGTTCCCGTCATCGCGTCGGACGATACGGGGTGGACGTGCAGGCGTTCGAGGAGGTGGGCGTGCGAGCGCTAGAGGATACGTTGGCCGCCCGTCGCCTCATCGTCATCGACGAGATCGGCAAGATGGAGCTGTTCTCGGAGCGCTTCCGCCAGGCCGTGCTGAATGCGCTGGATGCTTCCCTGCCTGTGTTGGCGACCATCACCTATCGCCCCCACCCGTGGTGTGATCAGATCAAGGAGCGCGAGGACGTCGAGGTCTGGACCGTCACCCAAAGCAATCGGGACGCTCTGCCCAGGCAGGTGCTCGACTGGCTGCGAAACCATATGCTCGAGTTGTAAAGTAGAGGTGATCGGCACTTTGAAAGTGCCGGTTACTTCCCTTTTCAGCCCCTTTTGATCCCCGATCTTCCTCGCCATTACCCCGCTCTCACCCAGATTGGATGGTATCAAATAGCAACCAATTGGCTGTTGACAGGTGTAAATATGGCGCGAAAATGTCAATTGGTTCAATCCAATAGGCTCGAGGCCACCCTTATGCAACTGACATTGGATCGCCACAGTCGGGTCCCTCTCTATCAGCAGATCCGACACCAGATCCGGGAGATGATCCTCTCGGGCAGGCTGCCCCCTGGCACTCGGCTCCCCGCCGAGCGAGCCCTCGCGGCCGCTCTCGGCGTCAACCGCACCACGGTAGTGAACGCGTACCGGGAGCTACAGGCGGACGGCCTGGTCGAGGCCCATGTGGGGCGGGGGACGACCGTCTGCGCCCCTGGCCCTTCCTCCGAGGCTGACGAGGACCTGGACCTGCCCTTGTCCTGGTCGAATCTTCTCACATCCCGGGTGCGTCGACTACACAATCCGCTCATCCAGGAGGTCGCCCGCCTAGCCGCACGGGAGGGCATCATCAGGCTGGCGACTGGCGTGCCCACCCCGGAGACATCCCCCGTCGTCGATCTCCAGCAGCTCATGCGCACCGTCGTCAGCCGTGACGAGGCTCAGGTGCTTCGCGACTCTCCAACGGAGGGGCTGGAATCGCTGCGTGAGGCGTTGGCCTCGCGTCTGGCCATCAAGGGGTGTCATGTCTCCGCGAGTCGGGTGCTCATCCTGTCCGGCTCGCAGCAGGGACTGGATCTCGTGGCCCGATTGCTCTTGGAGCCGGGGGATGTCGTGATCGTCGAGGCGCCGACGTATCTGGGCGCGCTGCGCGTCTTCCGCGCGGCTGGGGCCCGGCTCATCGGCGTGCCCGTGGACGAGGCAGGGATGCGGGTTGACCTGTTAGAACCACTGCTCGCCCGCTACCGCCCCCGGCTGATCTACACCATCCCCACGTTCCAGAACCCTACTGGCGTCACGCTGAGCCCAGAGCGAAGACAGCGCCTCCTCTCCCTGGCCCGCCGGTTCCAGGTGCCGATTCTCGAAGACGACTCCTACGGCGATCTGTATTACGACGAGACCCCTCCGGCGCCCCTGTTGGCCTCTGATCGTCACGAAGGGGTGCTCTACCTGGGTAGCTTTTCGGCGCTGTTGGGGCCTGGGTTGCGGCTGGGCTGGCTCCTGGCTCCGACGTCTATCATGGGGGCGTTGACGACCCTCAAGCAGATGGCAGATCTGCATCCGGGCACGCTGGTGCAGGTGATGGCGCTCGAGGTATTGCGGACGGGGCGGCTGGATGATCATCTGGAGTGGGCTCGTCATGCCTATGCACGGCGGCGGGACGCGATGGAGCAGGCCCTTCGCCGCCATGCGGCATCCGAGCTCACCTGGGAGGCCCCGCAGGGTGGCTTTTACTACTGGTGTCGCCTGCCGGACGGGATTCATGCCCGGGATCTGCTCCGGGAAGCGGCCGACGAAGGGGTGGTCTTCGTGCCTGGCGAGGTCTTCTTCCCCGATGGGGGCGGTGAATCCTTCCTGCGGCTGAACTTCTCCTATCCTACGGAGGCCGAGATCGAGGAGGGCGTTCGCCGGCTGGCCAGAGCGATTCGCTGGCTGCGAAGGCGTCAGGCCGCCGAAGCGGTCGCGCCCATAAGCGTCGCCCCCCGGCCCGTGGTGTAAAGAGAGGCTGGGGGATGAGGACCGATGAAATCTTTTGAACTGCCTTTGCGTCCTTTGCGCTCTCTGCGGTTAGAAGAGTGGATTGTCCAAAGTCCAATATGAGGAGGTTCACATGGAAATGGAAAAGGAAACGGGCACCATCACGGTCAAGCGAGGTCTGGCTCAGATGCTCAAGGGCGGCGTGATCATGGATGTGGTCACACCGGAGCAGGCGCAGATCGCAGAGGAAGCGGGCGCCTGCGCGGTCATGGCCCTGGAGCGCGTCCCGGCGGATATCCGCGCACAGGGCGGCGTGGCCCGCATGAGCGATCCCGAGCGGATCCTCCAGATCATGGAGGCTGTCAGCATCCCGGTCATGGCCAAGTGCCGAATCGGGCACTTCGTGGAGGCTCAGATCCTGGAGGCGCTGGGGGTGGACTTCATCGATGAGTCGGAGGTACTGACCCCCGCCGACGAGGAGCATCATATCGACAAGCACCAGTTCAAGGTGCCGTTCGTCTGTGGCTGCCGCAACCTAGGTGAGGCGCTGCGTCGCATCGGCGAGGGCGCGGCCATGATCCGCACGAAAGGCGAGGCCGGCACGGGGAACGTGGTGGAAGCCGTGCGCCACGCCCGCGCCGTCCTGGGCGAGATCCGACGGCTGACGACCATGGCTCCCGAGGAGCGGATGGCTTACGCCAAGGAGATCGGCGCGCCTTATGAGTTGGTCAACGAGACGGCGGAACTGGGCCGATTGCCGGTGGTGAACTTCGCCGCGGGCGGCATCGCGACCCCGGCTGACGCCGCGCTGATGATGCAGTTGGGGATGGATGGGGTCTTCGTGGGATCAGGAATCTTCAAGAGCGCCGACCCAGAGCGGCGCGCGCGAGCCATCGTACAGGCCGTGACCCACTACGACGACCCGTACATCCTGGCTGAGGTATCGCGCGGCCTGGGCGAGCCGATGCGTGGGCTGGAGATCGCTGCGATCCCGCCTGAGGAGCGATTGGCCGTGCGAGGGTGGTAGGCCATGAAGATCGGGGTGCTGGCACTACAGGGCGCCTTTATCGAGCACATCCAGATACTTCAGGCGTTGGGGGTGGAGGCGAGGCCGGTTCGCCTCCCGGCGGAGCTGGAGGGACTCGATGGGCTGATCATCCCGGGTGGGGAGAGCACGACCATCGGGAAGCTGGCAGCGACCTATGGGCTGCTCGAGCCCATCCGACGGATGGCGGAGGCGGGGAAGCTCATCTGGGGCACCTGCGCTGGGTTGATCCTGCTGGCCCGGGAGGTCGAGGGGGGCGCTCCGCCGTGCCTGGGACTGATGGACATCCGGGTGCGCCGGAACGCCTTCGGCCGGCAGGTGGCCAGCTTTGAGGCGGCGCTGCCGATCCCGGCCCTGGACGCGATCGCCGGCCCGGGGGAGCAGGGGCGTCCCTTCCACGCCGTGTTCATCCGCGCTCCCCAGATCGTCCAGGCGGGTGACGGTGTGACCACGCTGGCCCGGCTGGAGGACGGAACCATCGTGGCGGCTCAACAAGGAAACCTCCTGGCGACCGCCTTTCACCCTGAGCTTACGACGGATACCCGTTTTCATCGCTACTTCCTGGCTAGAGCCAGGAAGCCATAACCGCGCTGGCTCATAGCTGTGTTCGGGAATTTGGGTAGAGGCGCACGGCCGTGCGCCCCCATTGGCATCAGGTTAACGATGCTGAGGGGGCCTCAGCTCATAGAGACGAAATCCATTTCACGTATCGCCCTGCGATCAGGCATTCAACTCCCAGCGCTCTGACTGCAGACGACCCTCATCCCCCCGACCCCCTTCTCCCTGGCCAGGTGTATAGACCGGACACATAGGTAACACTTGTTCGGGGACATAGGTAACACTCGTTCGGAGACATGGGTAACAGGTTGTGGCA
>DUEN01000142.1 GCA_011176545.1 Caldilineae bacterium
ATTCTGGTGGTGGACGACAACGAGGATGTGCTTCAGCTCTTTCAGCGTTACCTGTATCAGCATCACTATCGAGTGGTGACCGCACAGAGCAGCGCGGAGGCTATTCGGCTGGCCCGGGAGCTACAGCCGTATGCCATCACTCTGGATCTAATGATGCCCGAGCAGGACGGGTGGGATGTCTTGCAAACCCTGACCAACCAGCCGCAGACGCAGCATATCCCCGTCATCGTCTGCACCGTGTTGAGCGCTAAGGAGCTGGCGTTGTCGTTGGGGGCCGCAGCCTTCCTGGAGAAGCCGGTCACGGAAGAAGCGCTTATATCCGTCTTAGAGGCGCTGGGAGGGAAATGAGTGAAATGGGGAGGCGTCGGACGCAAGAAGATGCAAAATCTGGTTTACAAAGGTTTCAAAGTCTCCAAGTCGAGAGCGGAGATTGGTGTAGATCATGGCATCATCCACCTCCCAATAGAGGTGGACTAGCAAGTTACGTAGCCCGGCCATCGCTCGCATTGTGCGGGTAAGTTCATCGGACAAAATCTTTCGGAGCGCGCAAGCCCTCCGATGCGATAATGTGATTAGCGATGTTGATACAGCTTTCGATGGCGGTCTGGAGATAATAGCGCGCACTGCCGATCGCGTGTGGATCAACCAGGAACTCACTTAGCGGCCTTTTCGCTATGTCCTCCAGGTAACCTGTATACCGACGAATGAGCTGTATCTGCTGTTCAACGCGATCTGGATCGACCATAATAGAGTCCTTGCTCGCGTACATTGGCTAGAAAAGCATTGCGCAGGCGTTGATGGATGGGCAAGTAGTCGAAGTAACGCATTCGGGTAGCCGTTTCGTATCGTACTCGTTCAGAGTCGCTCCGAGCATAGAGGAGAATCCCTTCAGTCACCACCCGCCCTTGAAGCAATAAGGGCGCGTCATTAATGACCCGCACGTCCACATCTTGTAGACCGCATCGATCTTCCACTTCGAGGGCGATGTTAAGCATCAGGTCGAGTCGCTCATGAGGTGAAAATGCTCGCTCACCCACCAGCGCGATATCGATATCGCTGAAGGGTGTGATCTCGTCGCGGGCCACGGAGCCGTACAGGTATGCTAGTTGAATGGGCTGTTTCTCCAGGATAGCAGGAAGATAGCGACGCAAACGGCGTACAATTTCTTCTCTGTTCACTGGTCACTCTTTCATATGTATGGTCCTAGCTCCCCTGAAAGCACTCTCGTTCCTTATATCCTGATGAGATTATAGCTTGAGCTTGGATAAAGCAAGCATCAGTGTAGAGTCGCAAGTATCATCTTGGGGAACGGATTGAGCGTGGTCTTCCGTTGCCCTTAATCGAAGGGGCCACCTTGACGGCGCTGGTGTCCAGGACGGCCTGGACCCATTGGAGGATCTCTCCCGGCATCACCCCCTCGGCCTTGGTGATCACCATGCTCCCGCTTAGGGCTTCCATGTGGTCGAGCTCGTCTTGTGCGGAGATGATCACGATGGGGATGTCTCGCCCTCGTTCGGATGATCGGAGGCGTCGGATCACCTGGGTGCCATCCATGTCAGGCAGCATCAGGTCCAGCAGGATTAGATCCGGATGATGCAGCCGGACCATATCTAGGGCCTCTCGCCCACTATACGCGCTGAAGACCTGATAACGCCGAACTGGGCTGTCCAACATCCGGCTCAGAAGACGGACGAAATCACGATCGTCATCGACGACCAGCACGCGGTTGACTTCCTCGCCGAACTGACGCAACACATCCCACAGGCCCTGATGGGATATCGGCTTGATCAGGTACCCATCCACAGCCAATCGCTGACGCAACGGTCCTTCCCCCGGCAGCGGGCAGGTAATGAAGGGCACCCGCAATCCCCAGGTATGGGCGATCTCCTCCAGATGCTCAGGAGGGATCGACTCATCGCTGTTGTCGAATAGGATGGCCTGCGGCATGAGTTGCCGCGCTGTGTTCCGGGCTTGCTCCAGAGTGTGAACGGCTACGGTGCGATACCCGCGTATGTGCCGGGCCAGCAGCCCTGCCGCGGACGGGCTGTGGGTGACAGCCAGAAGGACGGGCTCCTCTCCCCATTGGTCTGATGGGATCGAAGCCAGCCCGAGGGAGTGGCTGCTCTCGTCCAGGGTGAGCTCATGAGTTGCCATGGGCAGGCTGAAATAGAAGGTGCTCCCCTTGCCCACTTCGCTTTCCACCCAGATGCGACCCCCATGCATCTCCACGAACCGCTTGCTGATGGCCAGACCCAGTCCCACGCCGCCATGGCGGCGCCGGGTTGACCCGTCCACCTGTTGAAACTCCTCGAAGATGCGGGGGATGTCCTCGGGAGCGATACCCACGCCCGTGTCGGCCACGGAGAAGATGACCTCCTCGCCCCGGTGGCGGACGCCCACGGTGACACTGCCCCGTTCCGTAAAGCGGGCGGCGTTGTTCAGCAGGTTAAAGAGCACCTGTCGTATGCGGGTGGGATCAACCCAGATCCGGGGAAGGTCTGGCTCGATCTCCATGTAGAGGGCCAACCCGCGCGTCTCCACCAGGCTGCGGGCCGTGTTCACCGCCTCTTTGACCAAGGCGGCCGGGTCCACCTCCTCCGGTAGCAGGCTCATCTGGGCCGCCTCAATGCGTGCCAGATCCAGCACGTCGTTGACCAGCGTCTGCAGGTGGCGGGCGTTGCGGTGTACGATGCTCAGATCGCGCAGGTAGGCTGGCGGCAGGGGGGCCCCGTAATATTCGGGGGAATTAGCCATCATCTCTGTGAAGCCGACGATGAGGTTGAGCGGCGTGCGCAGCTCATGGCTGATGGTCTGGGCGAACTGCTGCTTGAGCCGCCGGGCCTCCTCGGCCTGATCGCGGGCCAGGGCCAGCATGTAGTTCGTCCGCTCGAGCCTGTACGTGGCCTCATCCAGCGCCTTTAAGACCCGGCTTAGCTCGGCCTGTCGCTCTCGGGCGATCCTCTCGTTGCGGCGGGCCTGCTCGTAGCCGTTCCAGGCCCAGGCCAGCGCGGTGTACAGGTTGCGCGCGGCCAGCCACGAGGCCAGCGTGGTCAGAAGGATGACCGCGATGGGGAGCCAGATGTCCACGGAGAGGAAGGACGCGCCCAGGTAAGCGCGGTCGATCAGGATGGCCAACGCGCTGGCCAGGCAGGCGATCAAAAACACGGCCCGCTGGCTCATGAGAACGCTGGCGAAGATCACGGGGAGGATAAACAGGTGGGAGAGCTGGCTCAGCCGGAAGGCGAGGACGGCGCACGCGATGGCGATGAGCACTCCCCCGGTGAAGAGGGTAGAGGCGGCGGAGGGGGAGTGGTCTCTCAAGAGGTGGCCAAGCCCCCAGCTCAGGATGAGCAACAGGCTGCCAAGCCACGCTTCCAATGGGGCGTTTTCCCCGGTCACCGGCCAGATGAGAAGCATTAGCCACACATAGCCGATCGCCCCGATGAGAAGCGCGATGATCCTGAGCGACTCGGCGCGGAGTTGCATCAGGTTATCGCGCAGGTGGGGCATCTCCTGTGTCACGCTCATGGCCGCCTCCAGATGCCAGGCCCCAAGTTCGCCCGGCAAGGCAAGAGCCATTTTGGAACATGACTCGGAAAGCGCTCACGTGGTCTGCCCGGCGTTAACGCGCTTCTCGATCTTGGCCCACGTATCGCGCAGCGTCACCGTCCGATTGAAGACCAGCCTGCCGTCGACGGAGTCCGGATCGACGCAGAAGTAGCCTAGACGCAGGAACTGATAGTGATCCCCCACCTTGGCGTTGGCCAGGCTCGGCTCCACCTTACATGAGGTAAGCACCTCCAGGGAGTTGGGATTGATGTTCGCCTTGAAGTCGGCGCCCTCCTCGTCCACATCATCCGGGTCGGCCTTGAGGAACAGCCGGTCGTACAGGCGCACCTCGGCGTCCAGCGCGTGGGCGGCCGAGACCCAGTGTAGCGTCCCCCGCACCTTGCGCCCGTCGGGGGTCATCCCGCCGCGAGACTCGGGATCATAGGTGCAGCGTAACTCGACGATCTCGCCGTTCTCGTCCTTGACCACGTCCACGCATGTGACATAATACGCGCCCTTCAGCCGCACCTCGCGGCCCGGGGCCAGCCGGAACCACTTCTTGGGCGGATCCTCCCGGAAGTCATCCCGCTCGATGTATAGGACGCGTGAGAAGGGGACCTTGCGCGTGCCCATGCTCGGGTCTTCCGGGTTGTTCTCGATCTCGAACTCCTCCACTAGATCCTCGGGATAATTCTCGATGACGAGGCGCAGCGGTCGCAGCACGGCCATCACGCGACGTGCGCGCTTGTTGAGGTCCTCCCGCACGCAATGTTCCAGCAGGGCGATGTCGATGACGCTGTTCGTCTTGGCCACGCCGATGCGCTCGCAGAAGTTGCGTATGGCCTCCGGTGTGTAGCCGCGCCGCCGCAGGCCCGCCAGGGTGGGCATCCGGGGGTCGTCCCATCCGTTGACATAACCTCCCTCCACGAGCTCCCGAAGTTTGCGCTTGCTCAGCACCGTGTGGCTCAGGTTCAGGCGGGCGAACTCGATCTGGCGCGGGTGATGGATCCCGAGCTGATCGAGGAACCAGTCGTACAGCGGCCGGTGATCCTCAAACTCCAGTGTGCAGATGGAGTGGGTGATCCCCTCGATGGAGTCGCACTGGCCGTGCGCCCAGTCGTAGGTGGGGTAGATGCACCACTTATCGCCCGTGCGGTGGTGAGGCGCGTGGATGATGCGGTACATGACCGGGTCGCGCATGTTCAGATTGGGCGAGGCCATATCGATCTTGGCGCGCAGGACGCGGGAGCCGTCCGGGAACTCGCCCTTGCGCATGCGCTCGAAGAGGTCCAAATTCTCCTCGACGGAGCGATTCCGGTACGGGCTCTCCTTGCCAGGTTCGGTCAACGTGCCCCGGTATTTCCTGATCTCCTCAGGGCTCAGATCATCCACGTAGGCCTTGCCGGCCTTGATCAACTGGATCGCGAACTCGTATAATTGCTCGAAGTAATCGGAGGCGAAGTACAGCCGGTCGCCCCAGTCGAATCCTAGCCAGCGCACGTCCTCGATGATCGACTGGACGTATTCCTCGCTCTCCTTGAGCGGATTGGTGTCGTCAAAACGCAGGTTGCAGAGGCCGCCATACTCCTCGGCGATGCCGAAGTTCAGGCAGATGGACTTGGCGTGGCCGATGTGCAGGTAGCCGTTAGGCTCCGGCGGGAAGCGCGTGTGGACACGGCCGCCATATCGGCCGGTGCGGATATCCTCGTCGATGATCTGTCGGATGAAATCCTTCGGCTTGGACTCTGTCGTCGTCTCAGGAGTGCTCTCTTTCTCGTTCCTCATTTCCTCTTTCGTCCTCTCTCCCATGGATCCTCCTTTACCCCGATCGTTATTTGGATGACCGATACTTTCAACCGCAAAGTGCGCAAAGGACGCAAAGACTTTTAGAAGGATCGCTTCCGATGCCAAAATCTCGAAGAAATAGAGAATCTTAACACTCTTTGCGGTCTTTGCGGTTCATCTTCCCTCGTGGCAGATGATGCCTTGCGAATGGCCTATGCGGACTCGGCTGCGACGAGTTCCTCCAGCAGCCCGATCGCGCGGTCGCACCGAGCCAGGGTGCGCTCCCTCCCCACGGCGACGATGCTGGTAAACAGGGGCGGCGCCACCTTCTTGCCCGTCACGGCGATGCGCAGGATGCCGAAGAGCGCGCCGGCCTTCACGCCTAGGCGGTCGGCCAGGGCGCGCATCTCCGCCTCCATAGGCTCCGCGGCGAACTCGGGAAGCTCAGCCAGGATCTGGCGGGCGGCCCGCAGGGCTTCCAGCGACTGCGCGGCCGTCATCTTGCGCCCGATCAGCAGCTTGGGATCGTATTCGCTGGGCTCCTTAAAGACGAAGTCCACCCATTCGGCCGTCTCGGAAAGCTTCTTCACGCGCTCCTGGACGTCGGGCATGACCGCGAGCAGCCCCGCGTGTCCCGTCACGTCCTCCTCCGCGATCCCAAGGGCCTCCGCGATGAAGGGGGCGGCGCGGCGCGTGAACTCCTCCGTCGGGAGCTGGCGGATGTACACGCCGTTCATCCAGTCTAGCTTCTCGTAGGAGACGACCGAGGGCTTGGGGCTGACGTCCGTGATATCGAACCGCTCGATGGCCTGTTCGCGGGTGAAGAGGTCGTTCTCCGGATCGTACGACCACCCCAGCAGCGCCAGGAAGTTGAAGAGCGCCTCGGGCAGATAGCCGGCCTTACGGAAGTCCCGGATGAGCGTCGGGTATTCGACGCCGTTGACGACCGGTTTGCGCTTAGACATCTTGCCCTTGCCGCTGGGATCGAGGAGGAGCGGGAGATGGGCCATGATGGGCGGCTCCCATCCCAGGGCCTGATAGATCAACAGATGCCGCGGCACCGAGGAGAGCCATTCATCCCCGCGCAGGATATGGGTGATCTCCATCAGGTGATCGTCGATGACGTTGGCCAGGTGGTAGGTAGGGTACCCATCGGACTTCAGGAGCACCAGATCGTCCAGGGTGCTCACGTCCACGGTGATCTCGCCCCGGATCACGTCGTGGAAGGTGATCTGGCCTTCATCGGGGATTTTGAGCCGTACCACGGGCTTGATGCCTTGTGCCTCGTATTCCGCTCGCTGCGCGGCCGTTAGGTATCGGCAGTGTCGATCATATCCGATACGCTCTTTGCGTTTCCGTTGTTCCTCGCGCAGCGCGGCCAGCCGTTCCGGCGAACAATAGCAGTAATAGGCGTGTCCTTCCTGGACTAGCTTGCGGGCGTACTCTTGGTAGATGGGCAGCCGCTCGGATTGGAAGTAGGGGCCGTAGTCGCCGCCCACCTCGGGTCCCTCATCCCAGTCGAGCTCCAACCAGCGCAGCGATTCCAGCAGGTCATCCAGCGCCTCTGGATGGTAGCGCGTGCGATCCGTATCCTCAATGCGTAGGATGAATCGGCCGCCGGTGTGGCGGGCGTACAGCCAATTATAGATCGCGGTGCGGGCCCCGCCTAGATGGAAGTACCCGGTCGGGCTGGGGGCGATGCGCACGCGTACAGGGCGATGGGTCATGCGAAACCTCCGTTTCGTGTTACGTAGTGCGTAAAGCGTAAGGCATAAAACGTAAAGCGTAAAACGTAAAACGTAAAGTGTAGTTATTGTGTGGGCTCGTCCGGGATGACGTGATAGGGAAGTATCTCGTCCTCGATCCTGTGTTGGCGTTGTTGCGGGATCATAACAAGTAGAAGGCGGATAATCTCGCCCAGGATTTGAAGGCGATGTTGAACGACTTCGTTCCCGAGCACATGGCGAGCTTTGAAATACCAATCTCGGCTCTCTCGGGCGGACCCCAATGCATATTCATAGAAACGAGCCCGATCCCTCCCCGTGCCTCGGGAATAGCCTTCCGCAAGATTCGCACTGATCGAGCCGATGGCACGGAAGAGTTGATCGCAGAGGGCTATTGTTCGCCGACCCTCCCTAAGTCTTGTGGCGTCACCCCATCCCAAGTCGGCGAGGAATAGAGCGAGTTGATACGCCTTCATCTTCCAGATGGAGTCTTCCCTGATCGCCCGCGGCACCGTTTTCGCCCACGTCTCATAATCCACTTGGTGCTCCTCCCTGCGCTTTTACGTTTTACGCATTACGTTTTACGCAATCCACCTATCCCGCTCAACGCAAACGTTTGGTCCCGAACATCCCAAGCACCAATGCCACTCCTGCTGTGATGCCGAACATCGGCCGGATGCCGATCGCGTCGGCGATGGTGCCGCTGAGCCCTGGGCCGCTGAACATGCCGATAGCGTAGACGGCCTGGTGTAATCCCATGGCGGTGGTGCGCTCAGCGTCGGTGACGTTCTGAATGCTCAACCCCATCAACGTGGGATAGCCAATTCCCATGGATAGCCCGATGCAGAATTGGGCGGCGAAGACCAGCGGCAACGTCGGCGCCAGCGTGGCCCCCCACAGGCCGAGGGCCAACAGCGTGAAGCTCAGATATACGAGCCGCCGCGCGCCCAGACGCCTGACCAGCGTCGTGGTCGCCAGGTTCCCCAGCGTGAGCACGGCGATGTTCATGCTCGTCAACATGCTGAGCATGACGTCCGTCGCGCCCAGTTGCCGGGCCAGGATCGGGATGAACCCGAAGGTCGCGGCCCAGTTGGCATATTGGCCGACGGCGCTGAGCACCGACGGCAACAAGACGTCCCGCCGGGTGATGAGCCGGCCGATGCCCTGCAGGGACGGCCGTTTGGGAGGGCGACGCTCCTCCCGATTGGGCAACAGGATCAGGACGGCCAATGCGGCTGCCATCGCCGCCAGATAGAACGGCAGGGAATATCCCCCCAGATCATTCAGCGTGCCGGTAACGCCTGTGGCCAACATGCGGCCTACCGAGCCGATGAACGTGAGCAGCGCGCTGGCCCGCACGGCCTCCTCCGGCGGGAATAGCCCGCTGAACGCGACGACCAGTGGCACCCATGTGCCGGCGGCGATCCCCGTGATGGCCCGCCCGAGGATTAAGCCGTTCACATCATCGGCCGCGCCCATGGTCCAGGCGCCCAGCCCCGCCAGGGCGAACCCCACGAGGATGAAGGGCTTCCGCCGGCCCAGCCAATCGGCCGTGATGCCCAGGGGCAGCCGGATCACCGCCTGCCACAGCCCATACATGGAGAGCACCACGCCGACCAACGCCAGGTTCTCCGTCTTGCTGGCCACATAGACCGGCAACGTCGGCACGTAGAGGTACAGAGCGATCCAGTACAGGAAGACCGCGGTGGCGTAGAGCCCAATCGTTAGACGGCGACTGCCCGTTCTCGTCGCGGGGGAGACGGCCGTGCTTTGACACATGGTGAAGAGAGCTCCTTACATTCGATGTGCGATGTGTGACGTTGAAGCGAAGTGATACGCTTTCTCACCATGGAGACGCTGAGGACGCATAGTCCCCCCTCATGTTTTCCTTCCTCCTCTGCGTTCTCTGCGACTCCGCGATGAGACATGCTCATCACCGCAAGTGAGGACTTGACACCGCGTTCGATGACTCGGCGATGATCTGTTGGAACAATGTTTCCACGCGCTCATCACGCCAATGGCGTTGTCGGGGATAGGTGCTATGTCGGCGGAAAGGCCGGCTCAGTGTTTGCAGATCGCCGTTGCCGACCATCTGGATGCTCTCCAGGTCGCCCTGACCCAACCCGGCGCGATGGCAATACCATAGATAGCCGATCTCGAAGGGATCGAATCCCATCAGGTGGGCCGCGACCGCGTCGGCCGCCACGGGATCCAGGCTGGCTACGGCCGCGTGCAGCGGGACCGGATCGCCTTGCGTGGGTCCTTCGCCCTCCATGGCCTCCCAGGCGTCCAGCACCGCCAGGTGAGGGCGAATCACGCGGGCCCCCAGGAAGATATTGAGGTGTATCACCGGATAGCTCTGATGCAGACGTGCCTTGTCGCTGGCGGACTTACGAGAGAACACGAGCCGCATCTCATCAACGATGGGGAGCAGCTTGACCTGTAAAGGCATCATGCTGTAGAGCTTCCATAGGATGGGCAGGATGGACGATCCGGTACGGGGGCACGAGGCGTCCCGATCGATGAGGGTCCCTAAGACGACGTTCTTGATGGAGGCGGTGATCATGACGAGATCGTGCGTCTTGGGCGGTCCCACCGAGATGATGAAATCCGATTCCACGGCGGTCGCGGAGAGGGCTAGCGTCTGCGGGCGTAGCCGGTGGTCGTATACCCGGAGGGGATAGGTCCGCTCGTCCGCGTTGAAGTCCACCAACTGGACACCATAGGTGTTCGCCAGCGCGTCGTATCCGAAGTTGCGGAAGCCCTCCTCGGTCGGTGCCATCGCGGCCCCCTCGCCGATGATCACAGGGCCATCGTAGCGCTCGCGTAGCCAGTCCAGCGTGGCACGCAGGGCATCCACATGAGTGGAGGCCAGTTGGCGTCGCACGGACACGAGGTTCGGCTTGATCAGCACGCGCCGCCGATCACGCAGGTCGATAGGCCCCAGCGCGTCCAAGGCTGCCCGTACGGTCTCATATCGGCTGTCACCCGTCGTTAATGCTACGATACTCATAGCTCCCCTTGTTGTGTCCTGTTTCGGCCGGTGGAGCTCATTATAGCATACCGTTTGTCTCAGGCAATCGATGGCCTTCAGGGAGAAAATATCCGCGCTTGTGTGCCGATCCCGTTGTGCTACAATCTCAAGTAACTCCCGCAAATTTCGGTCAGGAAGATGAGGGTGACGGGCTGTGTGCCCCATTGGCGTCAGGTTAACGATGCTGAGGGAGTCTTAGCTCATAGAGGACGAAATCCATTTCACGTATCACCTTGCGATCA
>DUEN01000143.1 GCA_011176545.1 Caldilineae bacterium
GTGGGCGCATAGACCCGAATGGCCGCCTCGCCGTTCAACGGACAGTAATATTCGCAGATCCCACAGCCGATACACTGATCCCGCACGACGTGTGGCAGCCTCACTCGAACGACCACGCCATCTGGGGCACGTATCTCCGTCTCCTCCAGCACGACCGCTTTGTCCGGAATCGGACACATCTCCTCACATACGATGCAATCCCGCAGGTCCGCCCATGGGATACAGCGATCCCGGTCGATGTATGCGTGGCCGATTACCGCCTGCCGCTTCTCCTCCAGCGAGAGCGGGGGGATGGCACCCACCGGACAGGCCTGCCCACACGCGTTGCAGGCGTAGTCGCAATATCCCAGCCGGGGGATCAGCACCGGCGTCCACAGCCCGGCCCACCCGGCCTCCCCTAGGCTCGGCTGTAGCCCTGATGTGGGGCATACCCTCATGCAGATGCCGCAGCGGATGCATTTGGCGAGGAAGTCGTTCTCGCGAGCGCCTGGTGGTCGGATAAGATAGGGATGCTCCCGTCCGGTCGCGGGCTCCGCACCGAAGAGCCCCACCAGCGCCAGCGCGGCCCCGGCCGATGCGAGGACTTGACGGCGGGATGGATCGTACGAACGCCAGGCGGCCGGCCGCCAATGGCCGACGAAGTGCTGCTCGGAGCTCAGGCATACGGGCACGCAATCCAGACACATGGTGCACTCGGAGGGATCGCTCTCATGGCCGCGCGCCGGGTCGATGGTGCCCATGGGACAGGCCCGGGCGCACAGATGACAATCGATGCACCCTTCTTCCACCACCCGCCGCAGCCAGGCCACCTTGCTGGCCAACCCTAATAGGGCGCCCAGCGGGCATAGATAGCGACACCAGAACCGCTTGCGGATCGCGTTGAGCGCCAGGATGAGGCCGAGCAGGGAGAGGACCAGCACGTTTCCACGGTACAGCGGCTGATACAGGGGCAAGATGGGCCCGCGCGCCGCGGCCTCGAAGGCGTCGATGAGGACGCCTAGGAGGGGCACTTGGTATAGAGCTGATTCCGCGCCCGTGATCAGGTGGACCAACCCTGGCCACAGGGCGGTCGCCAAGGCGCGATAGAGCAGTGTGATGGGATCGAGAATCAGGAGCGTCAGGCTCCCCATCAGGGCCATGATGAGGATCAGGCCCAGCAGGAAGTACTTGGCCTGCCGCCAGTGCGGAGAGGGATCGCATTGATCCAGTCGCGGCTGGCGTCCCGGCGTCCAGTCCAGCGTGGTCCCCAGGGGGCAGATCCAGCCGCACCAGACGCGGCCCAGGGCTAGGGTCACGGCCAGCGCGATGAAGGTGCCCAGGAGGAGGGTCGGAAGCAGATGTCGGCTGGCCAGCATGCCCGCGATGCCGACCAGAGGATCCAGGAGGAAATAAAGGTCGGTGGGGGGCCAGGGGACGCGACCTGCCGTCATGAACAGGAGGAGGAACAACAGAAACGAGACGATCTGGATCCAGGGGCGCATCCGGTGCCAGCTTTGTGCTCTCAAGAGGCTTCTCCTATACCGAACATCAGAGCGCACGGCTATATGCTCCTGTACATCAGGTAGCCAGCCTCTGCGACATATCCCTCCATAGTAGAAGTAGAGGCACCTCACCTGTTCACTTCGCTGATATATTGGTATGGAAGCGGATCCTCTGTAGGGGCGACCGGCCGGTCGCCCCTACAGTTTGCTTAAATTGATGCCTATGGGGCGGATCTCAGACCCGCCCCTACTGAGGTTGGCGTTCCCCCAAACGATTCAGAGATGCAAGGACGCATCCCCGTATCGCTTAACTTGATACGCATGAAGCGAGGGATGCTTATAGCCCCTATGTGTGTTCCCCAGTTCAGAGCGCGCGGCGTACGATCTCTTTCAGGTCATCCAGCGTCACCGGCCGGGGGTTGATCAACATCAGCCGCTTCAAACTGAAGGTCCTTTCAGCGATGTAATCCACCTGATCGGCCGTGATGCCGATCTCTGAGAGGCGCATGGGCACGCCTACCGCTCGCTCCAAGCGACGCACGGCCTCCACCGCGCGCGGGGCCGCCTCTTCCGCCGACAGGCCCTCCACGTCCTCCCCCATAGCCCGGGCGATCTCGGCGAACGCCTGGGGCCGGGCCGGCACGTTGAATTCCATCACGTACGGCAGGAGCAGGGCGTTGCCCTCCCCGTGAGGGCGGTGCGCCAGCTCGGCCACGGGGTATTCCATGGCGTGTACGACGCCGACGCCCGCGTTGGAGAAGGCCATCCCGGCCAGCAGGCTGCCCAGATGAACGGCGGTGCGCGCCTCCAGATCGTCGCCGTGATGTACGGCGCGCTCCAGGTTCCTGCCGATGAGCTCGATGGCGCGCAGGGCCAGCACGTCGGTTAGCGGCCCTTTGCCCTGGAACACGGTGGGGCCTTCCGGTGGCGGGGGCTTGGCGTGGAAGTCGAGGTTGATGTAGGCCTCGATGGCGTGGGTGAGCGCGTCGAGCCCGGCTGCGGCGGTAAGCCAAGGCGGACAGCTCAGGGTGAGCTCCGGATCGCACAGGGCGACGGCCGGGCGGATGAGGTTATCGAGGATGGCGCCCTTCCGCCCAGTGTCCAGGTCCTTGAGCACGGCCGCGGGGGAGACCTCTGAGCCCGTCCCTGCCGTGGTAGAGACAGCAATCAGCGGCATGATGGGGCCGGGGACCAGGTTCTCGCCCATATAGTCCCGGGGATGGCCTCCATAACGGGCGACGACCGCGGCCGCCTTGGCCAAGTCCATGTTGCTGCCCCCGCCTACGGCCACCAGCGCATCGTAATCGGCGGAGTGGACCCGCTCCGCGCAGGCGAGGACGGTCTCCAGGGACGGCTCGGGCTCGCCCTCATCGAACATGTCATAGGCCACATCCGCGGCCCGCAGGACCTTGGTGACCTGCTCAACCGGTCCTACTTGAACCAACGGCGGATCGGTGATTACCAGGACCCGCCGAAGCTCGCGCTGATGGGCCAGCCTCTCCAGCTCTTGGATAGCGCCTGGGCCGAAAATGGTCTCTCCGGCCGTGTGGAAACTCCAGTAAGTCGCCATGATCCCCTCTCCTCACGAAAGTCGGTCTTGTAGGCGAGGTGGCCTCGCCCCATTCGCGCCCGGGTAAGGGTTCGCTCATATTTGGAATAGCCGACATCCTTCACGATAGTTTGCCGTAGGGGCGCAGCACCGCTGCGCCCCTCAAGAATCGCCCTCCACCCTCGAGGTTAGAGCGCGATCCGCTCGATCCTCAGCGCGTCCAGGTCCATGCGCCCCAGGCCCATCTCGGCCGCCTTCACGATGTAGCCGATGTCCGAGGGCTGCTTGTCGAACAGCGTGGTCGCGTACGCGTCGGCCGCCACCATGTCAGCGCTGGCGATCACGGTGTCCATCTTCTTCACGTCGTCCAGGTTGCCGCCGGTGGGCCCATGAGCAGTCAGAATCCGCACCGCGTCCACAATGGTCAACGTAGGACGAATTACAGTCGCCAGGTCGGCCAGGCGCTGGTGCAGGTTGCGATGCAGACGGCTTCGGCCGCGTGGGTTGATCACGCCCATCAGGTTCTTGATGGCCAACGTCAGCCTGGCCAGGCTGTGGTGCTTGGCGATGGGCACGTCGATGAGCACATCGGCCTCGAGGATCTCCTGGTAGATAGGCCAGCTCTTAATGTCTTTGCCCTCAGGGATGGGGGTGTCCTTGTACTTGACCGGGCTCATGACCTCCATGACGCCGCCAGCCTCTCCCACCGCCTTGGCGATCCCGGACCGCTCATAGGCCTGCTGTGGCGTCCCCGAGAAGGGCGCGTCCATGACCCGGACCCGCTTGGCACCGGCCGCCACGCATAGTGCCACGATCGCCCCTACCACTTCCGGGTTCGTCGTGGCCGCGTATTCATAAGTGTGCGCGGCCGTGCAGATATTGGGCTTGACGATGACATCATCTCCCTTCTTCACGAACTTTTCGATCCCGCCCAGTGCGGCGATGGCGCGGCGGGTCAACTCAGCCGGATCAGCGTCGGGGCCATGGGCGACGGCCACATCGACGACGCCTGTGACTGCGGCCGACTGCTCAGGGACTGGCGTCTTCCCAGCCTCTCGCGTTGCCAGCTGAGACGGACTGCACCCGCCCGCGCTCAACGCGACCCCGGCCACGGACAACGCCAGCAACCTTCTCACGAACTCGCGTCGGCTCCACATCTCAGACATGTTCTCCATCCTTTCTTCCCACTCGATGATCGTTTCTTGTCTATTCTACCATAATCGGCGAGGTGTATGGATCATCAGACGACCCGCTGCCGCCTTGACATCACCCGGTCGGGCGTGTATCGTGGACAGCGAGGAGATCCGGATCCATATCATGCTCTCATCAGCGAGGGGACATATGGGTGATCGAATGAACATCTTGCTGATCACCACAGATCAGTATCGTCGTGATACGATCGGCTGTTATGGGGCTGAGGTCTGCGAGACGCCCCATCTCGACGCGTTGGCGGCCAGCGGAACGCGCTTTACCTACGCCTTCACCTGCACGGCCATCTGCACGCCAGCGCGCACGTCGTTGCTCACCGGCGTGGCCCCGTTCCGGCATGGGATGCTGGCCAACTTCGAGCGTAACGTCGGCTATCCATGGGAGATCCCCGAACACAATACCCTCCTACCCGCCTATCTGCGCCCGGCGGGATATGTGTGCGGCAACGTCGGCAAGTGGCATGTGGGCGTTGAGCGCGGCCCCGCTTATTATGGCTTCGAGGGGGAGCACTACCCAGGCTGGGCGCCGCCGTACGACCATCCGGACTATCTGGCCTATCTGGAGGAGCGCGGCCTGCCTCGCTTCTCCGTGCGAGACGAGGTGCGCGGCACGTTCCCTAACGGCCGACCATCCCTGCCGATGATGGGCGTTCACGACGCGCCCATCGAGGCCACCTATCCCTACTACCTGGCGGAGCGGACGATCCAGTTCCTACGCCGTTACGCCGATCGCTTTCACCGCACGGGGCAGCCTTTCTTCCTGGCCTGCCATTTCTTCGGCCCTCATCTTCCCTACTTCCTGCCCGAGCCCGTGCTGAACCGCTATGATCCCGGCCTAGTCAAGCGCCATCCCTCCATGGCGGAGACCTTCGCCGGCAAGCCCGCCGTCCACAGACGCTACAATGAGCATTGGGCCTTTGATACCTATCCCTGGCCTGTGTGGCAGCGGGTGGTCGCCGCCTACTGGGGGTACGTGAACCTGATCGACCAGCAGATTGGCCGCATCCTGGCCGAGCTGGAGGCGCTGGGCCTGGCGGACGCGACCGCGGTGTGCTTCACGGCCGATCATGGCGGATTCGTGGGGAACCATCGGCTGGCGGATAAAGGGCCGATGATGTACGACGATATCTATTGCATCCCGATGATCATCCGCTGGCCGGGGGTGACGCGGCCCGGCAGCACATGCGACGCGCTGGTCTCGCTGACCGACCTGATGCCGACGTTCCTGGACATGGCGGGCGTACCCGTTCCAGATGGGTTAGATGGCCGCAGCCTGGCCCCGCTGCTGCGTGATCCGGAGGCCGACTGGCCTGACGCCGTCTTCGCCGAGTTCCATGGCCATCACTTCCCCTATCCGCAGCGGATGATCCGCACGCATCGATACAAGCTCGTCGTGAACCCGCCCGACATCAACGAGCTATACGATCTGGAGGCTGATCCCTATGAGCTCAACAACCTGTATGGTCATCCCGCCTATGCCGACGTGCAACGTGAGCTCATGACCCGGCTCTACGAGCATCTGGTGACGGCTGGCGATAACTTCCATCACTGGCTGCCGACGATGTTCGATGTGGAACCCAAATCAGACCTGTGGAGATGGCGGAGCGGGCGGTCATGAAGATCTCCATCGCTCCTTGTCCTTCGTCCTTCATCATCATAATCATAATTCGGAGGCCCTACCATGCGCGATGTGCTACTCATTGAGGACTACCAACCGCGATCGGAGCTCGTGGTGCCCCAACATCACGTCCCGCGCGCGAAGTTCCTCGCGGTGGATGCCCACAACCATCTGCCCGTATGGGACGAACGGATGCGCGGGGTGGATCTGGATGAGCTCGTCCGGATGATGGACTACCTTAACGTCTCGACCATCGTCAATCTCAGCGGCGGCACGGGCGATCGGCTGAAGGAGTGCCTGGAGAAGCTCGACGCCGCCTATCCTGGCCGATTCGTTACCTTCTGCAACGTGGACTGGGCCGGCGTCGGTGAGCCGGGCTGGACGGATAAGGCGGTCGCCCGGCTGGAGGCCGATGTGAAGGCCGGCGCCCGGGGGCTGAAGATCTTCAAGCGCCTGGGCCTGCAGGTGCGAGACCAGAAGGGACATCTGGTGATGCCCGATGACCCGCGCATCGCCGATCTGTGGGACAAGGCCGGCGAGCTGGGGATCCCCGTGCTGATCCACACGGCCGACCCCGTGGCCTTTTTCCGGCCATTGGATCGCTTCAACGAGCGGTGGGATGAACTCCATCGTCGTCCTGAGTGGCACTTCTACGGCCCGGAGTACCCCTCCTTTGAGGAGCTCATTGAGTCACTGTATCGACTGATTGAAGCCCATCCCCAAACCACCTTCATCACCGCGCACGTGGGATGTTATGCCGAGAACCTGGGCTTTGTCTCGCAGATGATGGACCGATACCCGAATCTCCACACGGATATCTCGGCCCGGATAGCGGAGCTGGGGCGGGCACCCTATACCGCCCGAACGTGGTTCCTGAAGTACGCCGATCGCATCCTGTTCGGCACGGACATGCGTCCCAATATCCCGACATACCAGACCTACTTCCGCTTCCTGGAGACGGCGGACGAATACTTCGATTACGCCCCGGGGGCGCCCATCCCGCCCCAGGGCCGCTGGCGGATCTACGGCGTATATCTGCCCGA
>DUEN01000144.1 GCA_011176545.1 Caldilineae bacterium
GCTCTGAGCATGGGCGTCGTTCAGCAGATTTTCTTGACTTCCGGGAGGAAAGCTGGTATAAGGGAGTACAATCTCGACGGGACGCCAGACGGCGTCGGAGTGTGGTCTCGTCGGCCATCGGAGAGAGCCCCTTTATCGGATTCTCCTGTGATGGAGGCGGCTCTGGGGGAGATAGCCCAACCGGTTCATGAACCGGCGAGGTGAGAGATGACGAGCAGAGAGGAAGCTTTACAACGAGAGAAAGAGCGATTGGAGGCGGAACGGGATCAGGTGTTAGCGGACATCGCGATGCTCCAGGAGTCGCTCAAGGGCGAGGTGGACATCGATGCCGAGGAGGGCGACCCTGACCTGATCGAGCGGGAGAAGAGCGCGGCGTTACTGGCCGCGTTGGAGTCCAGGCTGAAGTCCATTGAGGCGGCGTTACGTGCGATTGACAAGGGGCAGTATGGGATCTGTGAGCGATGTGGCCAACCCATCCCACCGGAGCGTTTGGAGGTGAAGCCGGACGCAACGCTCTGTGTTGAGTGCCAGGTAGAGGTGGAGAAGCTCATTAAGCGTGGGCTCTATCGCCCTCCCACCAACGTGTTGTGAGGTCTGAAGGAGGGGGGCACCTCATGTCGAGACCTTCCTGGGATGAGTACTTCATGGGGATCGCTTTTCAGGTGGCGAAGCGGAGCACCTGTAATCGGGCCCACGTGGGTGCCATCATCGTGAAGGATCGTCGTATCTTGACGACGGGATATAACGGCGCGCCGGCTGGACTCCCGCATTGCGATGACGTCGGCCATCTGATGGTGGATGGACATTGCGTCCGCACCTTGCACGCCGAGCAGAACGCGATCATCCAGGCCGCGCTGCATGGGGTCAGCGTAAAAGGGGGCACGATGTATGTCACCCACCAGCCTTGCCTGACATGTGCCAAGATGATCATCAACGCAGGCATCGTGCGTGTAGTGTACGCCGGGGATTACCCTGATGAGAACTCACGAGCCTTTCTGGCCGAGGCGGGCGTGAAGCTCGAACACTTCCCGTGGCCCCCCGATCAAGAGGAGGGGGAAGCGTAACCGTTCGCGATGGTGCAAGGTGGGGAGGGCCATCCTCTCCGAGTAGGGTTTACCCACCGCTATCGATCGGGGGCGATTGGCGAATCGCTCTCGGCCTCGTGATGTGGAAGCACAATTGACATTCCCGCTGGTTTCGCGTATACTCATGATAGGTGGGCCCATAGCTCAATTGGCAGAGCAGCGGCCTTTTAAGCCGCGGGTTGCAGGTTCGATTCCTGCTGGGCTCACCTTTTTGATTCCCCACCTTCCCCTGTCCTCTCAGCGTGATCAGATCCCTCATTGACAGTGGAAAGAGGTGCGCTCCAGAGTAGTAAGGCGGCCAATAGTCTCCCCGCGCCGGAGATGACGAAGGCCGGCTTGAACCCCATGTGTTCGAGCATCGCGCCGCCTGCCAACGCCCCGATGCTCGTGCTTAGGAAGATCATCGCCTGATAGGTCATGGCCGCGCCCGGCCGCGATGGCGTGAGCCTCATCAACGTGTGCATGGTCGCCATGTTATACGCCACCCACAGGATGCCCGAGATCCCATTCAGGATGGCGATATGCCAGGAGGCGGTGGCGAGCATCCATCCCCACGGGATGAAGGGGATCAACAGGCTGGTCATCCGCATCACCCATCCCGGGCTCCGGTAGCGTACCACGTCCGTTATGAGGTGGCTACTGGCAAAGCTGACGAGCTGGCTGATCGTGGCGAGGACCCCCACGCCAAGGGCCGTTGCCCCCAGACCGACGACCAGGTAGACGTTCAGAAAGGGCCTCGTGATCTGAAGCGACAGATTCCACAGGAAGCCGATGAGGCAGAAGATCAGAAAGGGGCGTCCATATGCTCTGGGATCCAGGGAGGAGCGAGACGTGGCGGCCCACCGGGTCCTCGTGAGACCATGGGAGAGGTGCAGGGTACGGATGAGGAGGAAGAAGCCCGCGATCCCGGCCAGGAAGGCCGCCGTAAGGCCGGCTGGATAACCCCAGGTCTCGCTGGAGCGTATGATGGCGCCAGCCAGGGGGAGCGCGATGATGGCGGCCACGTTCATGGCATCGTTCCGATTGTGTAGATAGGCACCCCGGGCGTGCTTAGGCGCCAGGTCGGCGGCGAGGGCCACCCATAGGGGGTAGGTGAGGTTGCTCAGGAACGCCCGAAGGGCCCACAGGGAGATCAGCATGGACAGGACCGTGGGGGGAGGCAGCCACAGGGAGATCACGACGATGATGAGGTACGTCGATCGGGATAGACCGATGGCGGACAGGGTGACGCCGCGGGTGATCCGGCGAGGCAGCGCGGAAAGGCGCGACGCCAGAAGGAAGCCCACGGCTCCGGAGAGGCTGGCTGCCCCCGCCAGGAGGCCCAATTGCCAATACGAGGCGCCCAGGGTCAGCGCGAGGAGCGGCACGAAGGTCAGCGCGATGTAATCGCCAGCACTGTCCAGCATGCCGTTGAACAGGAGGAGCTGAAGCGGCTTAGCCTGCTGGGGAGGGATGGTCGGAGGAGGCGTGAGAGCGACCTGGAGGCTAAGCCACAACTGTCGGATGAAGCGTATTGGACGTGGATAGGTGTGGAATAAAGTTTCGCGCCGTCCATCGGCGGCGCGAAACCCCTGTGGTCCCATACCCGACCTCGTTCGATCAGGCGAACAGCACGGAAGCTAGCTTGTTCCGATATTCCCGCGCGAGCGGGTGGTCTCCAAGGATGTCGAAGATGTACAACATCGCCTGCCGAGCGCCATCATCGCGGAACTGACGGTCTCGCTTGATGATCTCTAGGTAGTGCTCCAGGGCCTCCTCGTAGCGGCCCTGGATGGTCAGCAAACTGGCCAGTTTGTAGCGGGCTTCCAAATCGTTGGGCGCCTCGGCGAGGCGGGCGCGCAGGCTCGCTTCATCGGTGTCGCCCACTTCACGCTGTAACTTGAGCGCGTGACGGGTTCGGGCTGCTATCCTGCCCTCCCGGGTGGTCGGAGGAACGCGCTCCAGTACCTTCAATCCCTCCTCTTCACGCCCTTGTTGGAGTAGGGCCTGCCCAAGCCCTAACAGGGCCGCCGGATGGTCTGGGTTTTTCGCCAGGACCTCGCGGAATTCCTCCTCGGCCGCAATGGGATCTTCCTTGTGGAGGAGGGCTCGGCCGCTGGCAACTTTCAACTCGATCTCGTCGGGCAGGAGTTGTTCGATGAACTGGCGCACCACCGGCTGAGGCTGCGCGCCGACGAACTCGCCGACGAGCCGGCCGCCACGAAAGGCCTTCACAGCCGGGATACCCTGGACGCCGAACTGGGCCGCCAGCTGAGGATTCTCATCCACGTTGACCTTAGCCAGGATGAATTGTCCGTTGTACTCACGTGCCAGGCTCTCAAGGATAGGGCCGAGCATCCGACATGGAGCGCACCATGGGGCCCAGAAATCCACGACGACGGGCACCTCCTGAGAGCGCTCGATGACCTCTTGCTGGAATGTCTGTTCGTTAACCTCGATGATCGTTTGGGGCGTCGTCTCCTCTGCAGCCATCTTCGTTGTCCTCCAGGCGTTCCCGATTTTTCACACCTACACATCGCACAAGTCGTGCTATTGTACTCCCTTCGGGTCGGAACGCCAAGTCATATTACGCCTGGGGTGGGCGCACGGCCGTGCGTCCCTACCATTATCCTATTTATCCTATTCGCTCATATTGGCATACACGGCAGAACCGTAGGGACAACGCGCTTCGCCTTTACATAATGTGGGGCGACCAACCGGTCGCCCCTGTTTATTCCTATATGAGCGATCCCATTTCCCGCGGGGTAGGGGTAGCGCGCA
>DUEN01000145.1 GCA_011176545.1 Caldilineae bacterium
AAACATCACCTCTCGGATGTATTCTACCTCAGGGAGGTGACCTATCTACAAGACGAGCTTGGTGGCTCTGGGGCGACCTCGGCCTCCCTCCTATGATACCAGGGGCGACCGGCCGGTCGCCCCTACAAAATTCGCACAACTTGGTCCACGTTGGAGATCATCCGAGCTCTCCTTCGTCCCCGAAGCTCACTCCGAAGCGGGCTACAAAGCCGAGTGTTTCTTTCGCCGCGCGAGGGTCGATAAATGGCCGGCACTTTCGGAAAAGGCCGATCACCTCACTTGTATCACGGCGAGCTGAACCTCGTCGCCGACTGCCGCGCCCGTCTCATCGCGAACCGGCAGCCGCTCGCCCGTCTCCAGGTCGTAAAGCCCGATCACCAGGGTGTATTCGCCCGGCTCCAAATCCTGCGGGATCTCCAGCCGATGCGCGTCCGGCTGCGGATCCGGACCCCAGCGCGTCGTGGGCACGGGACCGAACCAGGCCGGTTGCGCATCGCGCTGGGCCACCCGGCGGCCCTGCCCGTCCCGCAGGTGCACGAAAACGGTGTACGCGCGCGGGATCGGCTCGGTGACCTGCCACAACAGGTCGAACCATAACGTCTCCCCCGGCGCCACCCGCTCCGGCACGCGGGCGCCGATCAGCTCGATGGCCGCGCCGAACGTCCACCGCCGGTCGCGCCAGGGAGACGGCCAGTCCGCCTCTGTTAACGGTCGCAGGATCCCCCCATCCCGGATAAACGGCGAGAAGACCGCCCACGTTCCATCAACCACGTACGCGCCGCCGCCCTTGGAGACGCGCACGCGGTTCACCGGCTCCGCCCAGGAGCCGCCGCGAGCCACCCCCAACGCCAGCGCCCACCGATCGGGCAGGAACCAGGGAAGCGTCTCCACGAGCACCACCTCCCCCGGCCGCCAGCGCTCGGGCGGATACCATAAGGGGGCCACCGGCGGCCGACGCACCGGATCCTCGGCCACCTCCCCATCCGCGTCCACGAAGAACGGCCACAGCTCGATATCCTGGGGGAGCGTCGTCAGCACCTCCACGTAGAGACGCACCGAAGTCAGCCGCCACTTGGGGTCGTCGATCACGTCATATCCGGCCAGGCGCAGCAGATCCTCAAAGCGCGTGTTGGTCGGATAAGTCGGCAACCGCCCCTGTGCACGGGCGAAGGAATAGAACGCGTCCGGCAGCTCGCGCACGCACTCCCCGCGCGGCGGTCCCAGGAGGATGAAGCCATCGGCGGCGTCCAGGATGCAGAAGCGGCCGCTGGCCAGCAGCTCGTCGAAGCGGCGGCGCAGCTCAACCGGATGCATGTCCGTGGCGCCGTTCACCTCCAACAGCACATACGAGGCATCCCCCAGCGCGGGGAACTTATAGATCCGCTCCCGATGGCTGAGATGGGGATACAGCGCCGTCGTCGCGCTCACCGGCGCGTCCTTCGGGATCTGCCGGAAGAACCGCTCGGCCAGCTGATGATGCTCGGTGATCTCCGGCCACCGAAACTCGCCGCCTAACGGCGTCCACCCTTTGGCCCGATGATATCCCAGGCTCCAGGCCAGCAGCCACGCCAGCACGAGGCCCAAAGCGACCCCGCGACGCTCATGTAGCGCGCGGCCCAGCCATCCCGTGGCCCGCGCCGCCCCCACGATGGCCGCGACGACGATGTAGGGTACCAGCGGCGCCGAATAATGCAGCTCGCCGGAGTACTGTGCGGGATAGGCGCTGAGCAGGTTGGCCGCCAGCGCGGGCGCGGAGAGCAGCACAATCTCTGGCGCCAGCGCGGCCAAGCCCCCCACGCCCGCCAGCAGCCCGGCTACGTACCGCAGCCGTTCCGGCTCCGTAGCGATGGACCAGACCAACCCCGGCCGCGTGAGCAGGCTGCGGACGATGTCCGCCACCGAGTTACCCAGCTCCCCATATCGCCGCACGTACACGAACTCGGCCACGCCGTAGGCCTGCTCCGCATGAGCGGGGATGATCACGAACGTGGCCACGGCGAACCAGAGAGCCGCCGCGGCCGCGACGGCGAGCCCCATCCATCGTCCCTTTGCGGATCCTGAGGAGGAGCGCAAGGCTCGCGCCGTCGCCCACAGCCCTAACATGACGGCGAGCAGGGCCATGTCCTCCTTCACGGCGGCCACCGTCAGCGCGGCGATGGCGAATCGCCCCCACGCGCCCTCCTCCACCCACCACAACGCCAGCAGGATAGGCAGCACAGCCAGGGGGACCGCGTGGAACTCGGCCATGTTGGCCGCCTCCAGCGCGGGGAAGAGGAGGTAAGCCAGCACGAAGGCCAGGCTCGCCCACTCAGCCAGACCTTCATCCACGAGACGACGCAGGCGAGAACAGGCGATCCGGAAGACCGGCCAGGCGCCCAGCGCGATCACCGCGGACTGAAGCACCAGGAGCGCCCGTACATCATCCCACAGCCAGAAGACCAGCGACACCGGCACGAAGATGAGCTCCACATGATCCGTCAGCCGTGTGCTGATCCGCTCGCCCTTGATCTCCTGTACGAACCGGCCATGGGCCGTGTTCCAGATCGCCAGATCCATCTGGCCCAGGTCGGCCATGTGCGTCTGCAGCGCCTGATGCGGCCGGATGGAGAGGA
>DUEN01000146.1 GCA_011176545.1 Caldilineae bacterium
CGCCTCTGGGGCGCGCCCTGCTCAACAGTTTCTTCATCGGTGGGTGCGTCACCGCGGGCGTCATTATCACGAGTACCGTCTCCGGTTACGCTTTCGCCAAGCTCCGCTTCCCGGGGAGGGATATCCTCTTCCTCGTCATCCTGTCCACCATGATGGTGCCCTTCTTCCTGCAGGCCATCCCGCTCTTCGTCCTCATGGCCCGGCTGGGATGGATCAATTCCTACCAGGCGCTGATCGTGCCAGGGTTGTGTTCCGCGTTCGGGATCTTCGTGATGCGCCAATTCATGCTCACCATCCCTACGGACCTGATCGACGCGGCCAGGATAGACGGATGTTCCGAGTTCGGCATCTTGTGGCGAATCATGTTGCCCCTCATCAAGTCCGCCGCCGCAGCTCTGGGCATCTTCACTTTCGTCTTCAGCTGGCAGGACCTGTTCTGGCCCTTGTTGGTGGCTAAGAAGCCGGACTACTTCCCAGCTCAGCTGGCCGTCTATTACATCCAGGGGCAATATGGCGACTACACCAGCCTGCTCATGGCCGCGGGCACGGTGACCATCTTGCCCTCCCTTATCATGTTCCTTATCCTCCAGGAGCGCATGGTGAAGGGCGTGGCATTGACCGGGTTGAAGGGATAAAGTCGTACGGGTGTTCGCGCCCAAGATCATTTGACGCGAATGACGACGACAGGTATAATCGCGATTGTCTCATAAGAGCCACGGGGATCCTCCCGTGGCTGGTGCGTGATATAAGGGGGCCCCGTCCTCTCACGTCAGGTGCCGAAGTGGCCGAGGGACATGAGGTCTTGGGGCGCCCTTTTCTGCGCTCTATGGCAAGAGAGACACGGGTCACACATTTTGTATCGCTCATATTGGCATACACGACACACGTAAGAGGGCGAGGTATGCCTCGCCCCTACCAGAATGGCCGAATTGTAGAGGCGCACGGCCGTGTGCTCCTACAAAACATGCCTTTAAGGAAGCGGGTGTTGCCTATTCCAAATATGAGCGTTCCATGTTCTCATCAAGCGATGGGCGCTTTTAGAGACGTCGGTCACCCAGGCAGAGAGGTTAATCAGAATGACGACGAAGCTCATCGATAGGTTAAACGAGGACCTGAAAGAGGCCATGCGGGCAGGCGATGAGGCCCGTAAGCTCGCCATCCGGGCGGTCAAAACGGCCATCCGCAACGCGGAGGTGGAGAAGATGGCTCCCCTGGATGAGGGGGAGATCCTGGCCGTCATCGCCAAGGAGGCGAAGATGCGCCGGGACGCCATCGAGGAGTTTAAGCGCGGCGGACGCCCCGATCTCGTGGCCAAGGAGGAGGCCGAGCTGGCCGTGTTGGAGTCGTATCTCCCCCGGCAGCTCACCGAGGAGGAGATCGAGGCTCGCGCGCGAGAGGTCATCGAGGAGCTGAAGGCGGCGGGACAGGCCAATATGGGAAACGCCATGCGCCGTCTCATGGGCGAGCTCAGGGGGCGGGCGGACGGCCGTCTGGTCAATCAGATCGTCCGGCGCTTGCTTGAGCAGGGATGAGAGCTCTTGAGACATCCCTTTGCCCGCCGCGTGGAGTGACTCGTGAGCCCGAAAGAGGCCCCTCCCCAACAATCGGATAGACGTTCCCCTGCCCAGAACGGGACGGTCTGGTGGCAGCGGTTTCAGGTGCTCTTCTGGGGCGCGATCTTCGTCATCGGTGCCTCGCTGGCCCTCGCCCTTCAGTTCCCCTTGAACGGGCAGGTCGTGCTTTCCGTAGGGGATGTCAGCCCTACCGATATCCGATCCCCCCGTCAGATCACGTACGAGAGCAAGGTGCTGACGGAGCGGGCGCGAGAACGCGCCGCTGCAGCCGTGCCCGACGTGTTCGACCCGCCCGAGGCGCGCGTGCGACGCGAACAGCTCGCCCGCGCTCGCGAGGTGTTGGATTTCATCGATAGCGTGCGCCATGATGACTACGCCAGTCTGGAGCAGCGCGTCGCCTGGATCAGCGCCATCCCCGACGTGCAGCTCTCGCGAGACATCATCGAACAGATGCTGTCCCTGGATGATGCATCCTGGCGCCGGGTCGCCAACGAGGTCCAGATCGTCCTGGACCGCATCATGCGTGAGGAGATCCGCGAGAATCAACTGGAGCTCTATCAGAGGCGGGTGCCCAGCCTAGTCAGCCTGGACCTGACCGATGAAGAGGCGGCCGTTACCACCGCGCTGGTGCGCGCGTTGATGCGCCCGAACAGTTTCTTTAACCCTGAACGGACAGAGGCGGAGCGGGAGGCTGCCCGGAAGCGGGTGCCGCCGCAGATGCGGACCCTGGAGGCGGGCGAGATCATCCTGCGCGCCGGTGATATCGTAACCCCAGAGCACATCGAGGCTCTGGAGGCCCTAGGGCTACGGCAACCTCGTCCCTCAAGGATAGAGATCCTGCGCGCCGTCCTGTTCGTCCTGATCATCGCCACGGTGCTGGGCGTCTATTTGTACCGGCTGGCACCTACCTTTTGGGCGGAGCGCCAATGGCCGCCCCTGCTGGCCACTCTCTTGCTCAGCTTCATCGTCCTGGCTCGCGCTATGGTTCCCGGCGAGGGATTGCTCCCCTTCATCTTCCCTATGGCGGCCATGGCTATGTTGCTCGCCGCGCTGCTCGATCTGCGCGTGGCTATCCTGGCAACCATCGGCTTGGCTCTGATCGTTAACTACCTAGCCGACGGCTCGGCCGCTCTGATTACGTACCTGCTGACCGGTAGCCTGATCGGTATGTTCACCCTGGGGCGCGGCGAACGGTTGAGCGCCTTTGTATGGGCTGGGGCCTCGGTGGCGGCGGCTAACCTGGCCGTCCTGTTGACCTTTAAAGGAATCAACAGCCCTATAGACACGGCCATACTGACACCCATTGTAGCCGTCGCCATCGTGAACGGTGGGCTCTCCGCCAGCCTCACATTGATCAGCCTGTACCTACTTGGCTCCCTTTTCGGCATCGTGACATCGCTCCAGTTGATGGAGCTCTCACGACCCACCCATCCCCTATTGAGACAGCTCCTTTTGAAAGCGCCGGGCACATACCATCATACCATCCTGGTCAGCAACCTGGGGGAGCGCGCGGCCGAGGCTGTGGGGGCCGACCCGCTTCTGACCCGCGTCGGCGCGTATTATCACGACATCGGGAAGACGTTGCGTCCCTATTTCTTCGTAGAGAATCTGGCGGAGGGCACGAATCCGCACGATCGGCTGGATCCCTATACTAGCGCGAAGGTGATCATCAGCCACGTTAAGGATGGTCTGGACATGGCGCGCAAACATCGCCTCCCCTCGCGCGTTCGGGCTTTCATCCCGGAGCATCATGGCACGACCCTGGTGACCTATTTCTACCGCAAGGCTCAGGAACAGGCAGGCGAGGGTGAAGAGATCGATAAGGAGGCTTTCCGCTATCCCGGTCCCAGGCCACAGAGCAAGGAGACGGCCATCATCATGCTCGCGGACGCGTGTGAATCGGCCGTCCGGGCCGAGCGGCCGGCCTCACGCGAGGAGATCGATCAGATCGTGGCGCGGATCATCCATAACCGCCTGATGGAGGGGCAACTGGACGAGAGCGATCTGACCCTGAAGGATCTGCATCTCATCCGTCAGACCTTCGTGCGCATCCTGCAGGGCATCCACCATCCGCGCATTCAATATCCGGAGCCGGTCCAGGTCGCTCAGGAGGTTACGGAGCCGGCGACGGTGGGCGCCCGTCGTGAGATGGAGCCGTCTCCGGAACCCCGACAGGCGAGGCCGTCCCCTCCACCGAACGGCAACAGGAGACCAGGCGATGGCGTGGGATAAGCCGGAGAGAGACCAAGACAGGATACAGATCCAGGTGGATATCGATCTCGAGCATCCCGTGGATCTCGAAGATCTACGGCGCGCTGTCCAGGTCACGTTAGAGAGTGAAGGCCGACCGGAGGGGGAGATCACGCTCGTGCTCACAGACGATAAGCGGATCAGCGAGTTGAATCGCGCGTACGCGGGCGTGGATGCCGCGACCGATGTCCTGGCGTTCAGCGCGCGAGAGGGCAACGGCGCCTTCGTCGCCGCGCCGGAAGCTACGGACTACCTGGGAGATATCGTGATCGCGGTGCCCTTCGCGGCGCGCCAGGCGGAGGAAGTGGGACACCCTCTGGCGGCTGAGCTGCGCCTCCTGGCTGTCCACGGGACGTTACATCTCCTGGGATATGATCATGCCACCGAGGAGGAGCGGCGCGAGATGTGGCGACGCCAGGAGGCCATCCTGGCGATGCTTCCGCCCATCCCGTCGAGCGACCCGACGGCCGAAGAGGGTTGAAAGCGTTCTCCTTGAGCGGACTCATGAGCGACTTCAACCGCTGGCAGAGCTTCCGTTGTGCCCTTTCCGGAATCGCCCACGTGTTGCGTACGCAGCGTAACGCTCAGATCGAGGGCGTGATCGCCATCCTGGTGATCGCGGCCGGGCTATGGCTGCGGGTGACCCGCACCGAGTGGCTGCTGTTGGCGCTCACCATCGGCATCGTGCTGGCCGCGGAGATGATGAACACCGCGGTGGAACACGCGGTGGACATCGCCACACATGAATATAATCCGCTGGCGCGCATCGCCAAGGACGCGGCGGCGGCCAGCGTCCTCACCGCGATCATCATGTCCGTGATCATCGGGATCCTCATCTTCGGCCCGCGGCTATGGGCCTTGCTCCCCTGATAGCTTTTCACCTTTTGGACAGGATGCCCTCATGTCTTATCATAGGCCCTGGAGCGCTCTCGAGGCGCGCTTCCGGAATCATAAAATGGCGGGGTACTGTAGGAGCACACGGCCGTGCGCCCCTACAGTGGGGGTCAGATAAGATAGGGACACGGCGCCGCCGTGCCTTCGTAATACAGCGGTCATGAAAACAATTCTTCTATCGAGGATTGTGGTGGCTATCCTACCATTTAGGAGAGAAGGCAAGCTGAGACCATCGTGGAGCCTTAGGTCCATGCGCGTGGATTGGGCCACGTGGCTCGCCGGGCTGGCCGGGCTGTTCCTCGTGCTCAGCATATACACCCTGCGGGTAGAACCGGAGCTGGCCCGCAATACCTGGGCCACCGACGACGAGATCGCGTATCTCAACGGCGGGATCGAGATCCGGGAGAGATGGGGCGGGCCTGTAGGGCTGCTGCGCGGTCTCCTGGACGGCACCTTCACCCGGGCAGAGCGCGGCCCTCTCTACATGGCGTTGCTCTCTACTTTCGCCGAGCGATCGCTGGCTATGTTCGATCGCGCCCGCGCCCTCGATTTCTGGCTGGGACTGGCCGGGCTGACGTTCATCTTCCTGGCCGCCTGGCGTTGGTATGGACTAATCCTTGGGATCGCGCTCGGGCTCGTCCTGGCAACCAACCCCCATTACCTGAACAGCGTGGCCGTGGTGGGCGCGGAGGTGATCTTCATCCCCCTGGTCGCGTTGACGCTGCTCGTCCTGGCCCGGGGAATGCGACATCCAGCGTGGCTCCCCATCGGCTTCGCGCTGGTGGGGCTCAGTTTCCTGGCCAAGAGCAACGGCTTCTTCCTCATCGTCCCCGCCTTGCTGGCGTGGGCTGTGGCGCGGGGCCGACGCTTCTGGCGGGAGCAGACGCTCTGGCTGGCGCTGGCCGCCTTTTTGTTGATCGCCTCTCCGCTGATGATCCGCAACCTGCGCATGACCGGGAACCCGCTCTACAACGCGAACACCCGCCTGATGTGGATCGATCAGTACGAGACGAGCCGCACGGAGGCGTTTCGCCAACACGGCGCCTCGATGATCGATTATCTGCGCACGCATAGCGTAGCCGATATGGCTCGCCGCCTCATCGATGGCACTCGTAAGCAGCTCACCCTGCAGGCGCAGATGCTCGGCGGCCCAGTGCGCTCTCAGGCCGTGGGATACGTCCTGCTGGCGCTGGCGATCATCGGCTACCTGGCTGTGGGGCCGGTGTCGGAGCGCGTCCTGTTCGGGCTAGCCTTCGCCGAGTTCATTCTCTTCTTCGGGTGGATGACGCGGGTATGGTTCCTGCCCCATTACACGCTGCCCGTTGTCCCCACCACGTATCTGGTCGCCTTCCGGGCGATCGGCGAGGCGGCCCATCGGCTGAGGGGCTACCTTCACGTGACATGGCGCCTCTCCTCGGGCTGGCGAGGGCATCCGGCGACGCTTAGGCTTTGGGCATTGTTCGCTCTGGGGCTGGCCGGGATGTGGGTCATCGCAGCCATTCGTCTGGACATCCCGCCCGCGCGGGAGGCGCCGGAGGTGGCCGCGCTGCGGGAGTGGCTGGTGACGCATCTGACGCCCGAGGATCGATATATCCTAGGACCGGAGCGAGAGTTCCGCATGGAATGGTACGCGGATCTGCCCGGGCAACGCTATTCGGTCCCCGCCATGAGTAGCCTGGAGGAGCTGCTGGCCTACATGGATGAGCATCGGATCGATTGGCTGATTGTCACCCCGCGCCAGTACGCCCGCCGTTTGGCCGTCTTTCAAGACTGGATCCTGTATCATGAACCGGACAAGTTCATGTATGCCCGTCCCCTCGCGGGATGGGAGCTGGTGGACTACGATCGGACAGGGGAGACCATTGAGTACCTCATCTATCGGCGTAACCCCGATGCGCTCCAGCGACCGATCATCTTGCGGGAGACCCCGGATCATATTTTCCACCTGCCCCGACAGCCCATGTATCCGGCCGACGTGAACTTCGGCGATCGCATCGCTCTACGCGGCTTCGATATGTCCCAAACTGAGATACGTCCTGGGCAGGAGATGGAGGTCACGTTATACTGGCAACGTCTGGGGCGGATGCGCGTCGGGTACACCGCCTTCGTGCACTTGTTGGATGAGACGGAATCTCGGGTGTGGGGACAGCAGGATAAGCCACCGCGCGAGGGCGCTTATCCCACATACGAGTGGCTGTTGGACGAGGTGCTCGTGGAGACGTATCGCTTCGTCGTTCCGCCGGAGACGCCGCCGGGTACGTATAAACTGGAGGTGGGCTGGTATGAATGGCAGACAGGGAGACGGTTGCCCGTGCGTGCCGTCTCCGAGAGACCGTCAGAGGACCGGTTCTTGCTCCCGGTGTCTGTTCAAGTTCGTCCCTAAGAGTACATCTGGATGATTAGGAGGGCACCGGCTGAAAGCCTGGTGCCTAGGTTTCGAGAGCCCTCCAGGCAGCTGTTTTTCAACCGCTACCGTTTCAAGCAGAGGGATTCTCCAAAAATGAAATAGGAAAGGAGTGCTTACGAGGTCTCGCTTCGTCGAAGATAGCATCTGATCCATGAAACAACACATGATGTCTCTCCCCCAATGCCCACGCTGGGCGATCACCGTTTCGATGCTTATCATGCTTTTGGGGATTGCGAGTTGGGGATACACATACAATCTTACCCCCTTCCGTATCTCTGGGCCATCTCCCGTCAAAACGTTCGAGAGCGCTCACGCGGGCTTGCCATCGCCGGACTAAGTTACTCACTGGCCAGCTTATTCAAGCTCTTCAGCCTGTTACCGGCAGCGGGAAGCCTCATCAGCCTCTTGTGGGAAGCCTCTCGACAACGCGATCTTAAGGAACTAAAGTATGAGATCATAATCTTCACCCTCGCCGTCGCATTGCCACTCGTGTTCACGACCTGTCTCTTCACTATCATTCAACCGGACTTCCTGACACAGGTAGTAAGCCACCACCTGAAGCAAGGAGCGGATATCTCTCTCCTTGACGCGGTCGTCAAAGGTATCCGCCTCCTTATTGACTTTATTGACTTTGTTGCCTATCAGCCCCTTTTCATCCTTCTAGCCGCCCTCGGGATCATAGCGGCCGTCCGACGGCTGACTCCTCCCAGACAAGCCCTGCTGGCCCAACTTCCCACAGCTCTCGCGTTCCTGCTCATCAAGCGCGGCGTGGAGATCCGCTACCTCGTCTATCTGGTTCCCACGCTCAGCCTCTTTTGGGCCGCGGCCCTGGTGGAAACCACTCGATGGCTCCTCAGACGTCCTCGATCAGTATTAGCACGAGCTTTGGCCGTCCCGTTGGTGATGGGCCTCGGCGCCTGGTCGCTCATGCCGCATCTGGTACGGGATGCGTTCATCGCCCAAAGAGGCACCCAGAGGTATGTGCCGGCCGTGACGTTTCTCCGCCAACACACATCCCCGGATGATGTGATCGTCTCCGAGGAGCAATGGCTGAACTTCCTGGCCCAGCGTCCGACCACCCGCACGGCCGCCGCCATCTCCGAGGGCGCAGCTAGCAGCGGACAGATCACCGCTCAGCTCCTGCGACAGGAGATCGAGGAGACCCGAGCGCGAGCCGTGGTCCTGGATTTCGGCGCCTCGGGACGTCAACTCCACGCCATGTCCGATTTCGCGGATTTCTATCGCTTCGTACAGGAGAACTTCGCCCTCGTCAGGATCTTCGGCCAGGGGGAGGACATCCTCGAGGTCTATTTACGTGATGACGTGATGCCGATACGGCCGGATCTGCGGTTTGGCGGCGGATTGGCGTTGACCGGGGCCGATCTGGGACCAAGCAAACTCTCGGCCGACGAAGCGCGTACCGCGTTCTTACGCTGGCAGATGCTGGCTCCTATGGGAGTGGATCTCAGCTATTCGCTTCGCCTGTTCGACGAGGCCGGTCACCTCTGGGCCCAGGTGGATGGCCCTATCCGGGCCCTCCGATTTCGAGAGGGCGTTGATGGGAAGCCCTTCGATGTCTCGACGCCCACGTCCGGTTGGGAGGTGGGACAGGTCGCCATGAACAAGGCGGAGATGCGCCTGCCGCCGGGGATACCGCCAGGCCGTTATCATATCCATGTGCGCGTCTATCGGACCGCCGACGGCGTGCCATTGCCAGCGGCCGATGGAGAGGGACGTCCTATACCGGCGGACGCGCCGCTTGGTGAGGTGGAGATCACGCCAGCCCGCATGGCCGCCTCGCCGGAGCAGCTATCGCTGGCCCGACCCTTGACGGCTACATGGCCCGGGTTACGGTTGCTGGGGACCGGCCAAACGCGCAGGGAAGCCATGCCAGGCGACGCCTTTACCCTGGACCTATATTGGCAGGCTACGGACACCTCGCGGCCAGCCTACCGAGTTCAGATCGCCCTAAAAGATGAACGCGATCGGCTTGTCAGCCAATCGGACGAGATCCTGGGGAGTGAGGTCTACCCGACGGATCGCTGGAGGCCGGGGGAGGCCATACATACCAAGCACATGGTCGCCATCCCCGCGACGGCGAGCGGCCGGCTGGATCTCGTCCTGCGGGTATATGACGAGGCAAGCAGAGCGGTCGGCAAGGCTCTCCAATTAGGGAGCATCGAAGTCCACGAGCGAGCCCGTGTATTTGACCTCCCGCCGGATTTATCGCATCCTCTAGACGTTCGTTTCGGGGACGTCGCCCGACTGGTAGGGTATAGGCTTGGCCATAAGGATGGGAATGTACGGCTCACACTGGTCTGGCAGGCATTACGCACCGCTCCTCGGGGATACATGGTGTTCGTCCACCTGATCGATGGAATCGGTGCTATCGTCGCCCAACAGGATCGCGTGCCGATGGATGGTATGGCGCCGACGACGAGTTGGCTCCCGGGGGAAGTCATCGTGGACGAATATGTGCTTCTCTTATCTACGAAGCTCCTTCCGGGCGAGTATCGGATACGTATAGGGCTATACGACCCAGAGACGTTGATCCGCCTGCCGGTGGAGGGAGCTGACGCTGAGGGTGCTCAGAATGGTTTCATCTTACCGGCTCCGGTGGTGATTTCGAGATCATAGAAAGGAGCTCATGCGACGGCTTAGCGGACCACTGACGCATTTCCCTATCCCGGAACGCACCCTGCTGATCGGGATCTTCCTGGTCTCGCTCCTCCTGCGCGTCCTGGCCATCCACGTGCCCATCAACGTCGATGAGGGCCTGTGGATCCGCCGGGGGCCGCGTTTCCTGCTGGCGCTACTCAACGGGGACCTGGCTGGCACGTACATCCGTCATCACCC
>DUEN01000147.1 GCA_011176545.1 Caldilineae bacterium
GATGTCCGTCTCCAGGTAGCTGAGGACTCCGAACAGGAGGGCGAGCACGAGGCTGGGGATCCACAACGTCCTCGCGGCCGCCTCCGCCCGCCCCAGGAGCTCATCCCCCGTCTTGAGGGAGAGGAAGATCGACCCGTGCAGGGTGAACAGGGAGAGCGTGACCAGTCCCCCGATCAGCGCGTAGGGGTTAAGGAGATCCAGGAAGCTGCCCGTGTATATCTTGTTGGCATCGATGGGTACGCCGCGCACCAGGTTGCTGACCGCGACGCCCCACAGGAGCGCGGGCACGAAACTCCCGATGAAGATCATCCAGTCCCACAGGGCGCGCCAGCGGGGGTCCTCATCCTTGCTGCGGAACTCGAAGGCGACGCCCCGCACGATCAGGGCCAGCAACATGAACACCAGCGCCAGGTAAAAGCCGCTGAACATGGTGGCATACCAGTGCGGGAACGCCGCGAACATGGCGCCCCCCGCAGTGATGAGCCACACCTCGTTGCCATCCCAAAACGGCCCGATGGTGTTGATGATCATCCGACGATCAGAATCATCCCTGCCCAGGAACGGTAACAGGATGCCCACCCCATAATCGAAACCCTCCAGGACGAAGAACCCGGTGAAGAGGACGCCTATCAAGACGAACCAAAGGGTGTTCAGATCCATCACGTACCTCCGGATGCCCTGCTATGCCTCGGCAAGCGAGAGGATAGCCTCTCCATGAGCCTCTCCCCGCGCGTACTTGGCGAGAAGATACACATCCGCCACCATGAGCGCGCCATAGAGGAGCGTATACGCGATCGTGGAGAAGAGGACGGTGCCGGCCGTGACGTTAGGCGAGATCGCCTCAGCGGTCTTCTGGAGTCCGAAGACGATCCACGGCTGTCGTCCCAGTTCCGTCATGATCCATCCCGTGGAGTTGGCTATATAGGGAAGGGCGATGGCGAGCACGAGCGCCTGGAGATATCGATGTGGAAGTTCCGCCTTCCGGATGAATAAGAGATAAGCCCCAAAGAGGACCAGGAAGGCCATCAGGAAGCCAGCGCCGACCATGGCTCGAAAGGCCCAATAGACCAACATCACCGGCGGCACGTAATCGCCGGGGCCGTACTTCCGTTGATATTCCGCCGCTATCTCCCTGATACCCTTCACCTCGCCTTCGAGGCGATTATAGACCAGGAGGCTGAGCAGGCGAGGCACGCGGATGGAGAACACGTCTCGGCGCTCGGCCTCGTTGCCTATGGTGAAAAGGGAGAGAGAGGCTGGGTTCTCGGTCTCCCACAGGGCCTCCGCCGCGGCCATCTTCATGGGCTGCACTCTCACCATATACTGAGCCTGGCTATGCCCTATGAGGATCACCAGAAGGATGCCTATAAGGTCGTAGATCATGCCCAATCGGAATGAACGTCGGAAGATCTCCAGATCGGCGCCCCTTCTTTTAAGCAGGTGGTACGCGCTAATGCCCAGGACGAAGAAGGCGCCAGTCGTGATCCCGCTGAAGAAGACGTGAGGGAATTGCACCCAGACGTGGGGATTGGTGATCAGGGCCAGGAAATCGGCCATCTCGGCGCGGCCGTTTCGGATGACATATCCCACGGGCTCCTGCATGAACGAGTTGGCGATGAGGATCCAGAGCGCGGAGAGGTTCGACCCGATGGCGACCAGCCAGATGGCGGCCAGGTGTTGGCGCTTGGACAACCTATCCCAGCCAAAGACCCATACCCCCAGGAACGTGGATTCCAGGAAGAAGGCCAGAAGGGCCTCGACGGCCAGGGGCGCCCCGAAGACATCGCCGACGAAGCGGGAATACTCGGACCAGTTCATGCCGAACTGGAACTCTTGCAGGATGCCCGTGACGACGCCCATGGCGAAGTTGATCAGGAAGAGCCGGCCCCAGAACACCGTCATGCGCCTATAGGTCTCATCGTTGGTGCGCACATAGAAAGTCTCCATGACGGCGATGAGGATCGATAGGCCGAGCGTCAGGGGGACGAAGAAGAAGTGGTAGACGGTCGTGATGGCGAACTGCCATCGAGCCATCAATACCGCGTCCATAGCCTATCTCCTCATCCTATGGTGTTACTCAAGTTTGGCCTTTCGGGTGGCGGAAGGCACTGCCTTCCGCCACCCACACCAAGATATAGTGCGATGCCACATATATGGGTGCTCAAAGAGAAAGGCCAAAGTCCAGGGTGTTATAAAGCGAAGGAGGCTCCACTATCCACGTTTATCCACCCCTGAAAGGTAGGGGCGACCGGGCCGGTCGCCCCTACAAGGGGCTGGTGCTCCTCCGAACTGCTTCAGGATGCAAGGATGTGCTCTACTCTGCTTACCTGATGCCTACGGGGACGCAACACGCTGAGCCCCTACTGTAGATAAGTCTCGTCGTATTAATGATGATGCGAACTCGTACGCAATAGTTTCACGTATCGGCTGGGCTGTACTCGGGCTGCCTCTTTGTAGTGCTCCTGCAGGCTGCGCACGCTGAGCTCCTTCTCCCGCAGGGCGCGGATTCCCTGGACCGCGGCGGCCGCGGCCGAGAGCGTGGTCAGCAGGGGGACGCTGTGACGCACGGCCGCCTGGCGGATGGCCATCCCATCGCTATGCGCCTCACGGCCCAACGGCGTGTTCAAGATGAGGTCTACCTCGCCGTTTCTGATGTAGTCCACCACGTGCGGCGAGCCCTCGCTGACCTTGTTCACGGCCTGGACGGGCAGGCCCGCCTTGGCCAGGAACGCGGCCGTGCCCCGCGTCGCCAGGAGCCGGAATCCCAGACGATACAGGTCGCGAGCGATCTTCAGGGCGCTGCCTTTGTCATAGTCATTCACCGAGATGAGGGCCGTGCCCTCCAGCGGGAGTGTGTCGCCCGCGCCCATCTCCGCCTTGGCGAACGCGTGCCCGAACCGGGACGCGTGTCCCATCACCTCGCCGGTGGAGCGCATCTCGGGGCCCAACAGCGCGTCCGAGCCGGGCAACTTCTTGAAGGGAAGCACAGCTTCTTTGACGAAGAACCCGTGAACCTGAGGCTCCTCGGTGAACCCCAGCTCCTCCAGCGTCTTACCCGCCATTACCTGCGCCGCGATGCGGGCCAGCGGCACCCCCGTCGCCTTGGAGACGAAGGGCACCGTGCGGGATGCACGCGGGTTCACCTCCAGCACGTAGACGATATCGTCCTTGATGGCATACTGGACGTTCATCAGCCCGCGCACGTTCAGCGCCAGGCCCAGCCGCTCTGTGTACTCGTAGATGGTGTTCAGGTGGAAATAGCTGATCTTATAGGGTGGAAGGACGCAGGCGGAGTCGCCCGAGTGGACGCCCGCCTCCTCGATGTGTTGCATCACGCCGCCGATGACCACGCGCTCGCCGTCGCATACGGCATCTACGTCGATCTCATAGGCGTCTTCCACGTACTGGTCGATGAGGATGGGGTGACCCTCAGCGGCAGCCACCGCCTCGCGGACGTACCGTTCCAGGGCTTCTTCATCGTAGCAGATGGCCATGGCGCGGCCGCCCAACACGTAGGAAGGACGCACCAGCACCGGATACCCGATCTGCCGGGCGATCCGCTTGGCACCGGCGAGGTCCATGGCGACCCCGTTGGCCGGCTGCGGGATGTCCAGCTCCGCCAGCAGCGCGCCGAACCGCCCCCGGTCTTCGGCCAGGTCGATGGCATCCGGGCTGGTCCCCCAGATGGGCACCCCGGCCTCTTGCAGGCGGTTGGCCAGGTTCAGCGGCGTCTGTCCACCGAACTGCACGATGACCCCGTCCGGTTGCTCCTCTTCCACGATGTTGAGCACGTCTTCAAAGGTCAATGGCTCGAAGTAGAGGCGGTCGGACGTGTCGTAGTCCGTGCTCACCGTCTCCGGGTTGCAGTTGACCATGATGGTCTCATAGCCCAGGTCCCGTAGCGCCCAGCAGGCGTGAACGCAGCAGTAATCGAATTCGATCCCCTGGCCGATGCGGTTGGGGCCGCCGCCCAGGATCATGACCTTAGGGCGGTCGGTGGGCGCGGCCTCATCCTGGGTCTCGTAGGTGCTATACAGGTAGGGCGTGAACGCCTCGAACTCGGCCGCGCAGGTATCCACCCGCAGGTAGGTGGGGATGATCCCCCACGCCTTACGGCGTTCCCTCACCTTCAGCTCGCGAGCGTGTGGATCGGAAGTGTCGTCCCCCCATTGCAGCAGCTCGGCGATCTGGGCGTCGCTGAAGCCCCAACGCTTGGCTTTGCGCATCACCTCGCGCGGGATCGTCTCCAGCGTATATCGGGAGATCTCTTGCTCGAAGGCCACCAACTGGGCCATCTGCATGACGAACCAGGGGTCGAAGCCGGTGAGCCGGCATACCTCATCATGGGGCCATCCGGCCGCCAGCGCGTCGTGGAGGGCGAACAGTCGATCCCGGGTGGGGGTAGCCAGGAGCTCGCGCAGCCGCTCCTCCTCCGATTGGTCGTCTCGAAGGCGGGGGAGATCTCCGTTGGCATCGCCCAGCCCGCTGAACCCCTTGCGGCCGATCTCCAGCGAACGAAACCCCTTCTGCAGGGCTTCCTTGAAGGTGCGGCCGATGGCCATGACCTCGCCGACCGACTTCATCTGCGGCCCCAGCGTGGGATCGACCCCAGGGAACTTCTCGAAGGCCCAGCGTGGGATCTTCACCACCACGTAGTCGATGCTGGGCTCGAACGCGGCCACCGTCACCCGGGTGATGTCGTTCTTGATCTCGTCGAGGGTGTAGCCGACGGCCAGCAGGGCCGCGATCTTGGCGATGGGGAAGCCGGTGGCCTTGGAGGCCAGCGCCGAGGATCGGGAGACGCGCGGGTTCATCTCGATGACGACGACGCGGCCGTCCTCTGGGTTGATCGCGAACTGGACGTTGGATCCGCCGGTCTCCACGCCGACCGCGCTCATCACCGCCCGGGCCTGATCGCGCAGGCGCTGGTACTCCTTGTCCGTCAACGTCTGGGCCGGCGCCACCGTGATGGAATCGCCGGTGTGCACGCCCATGGGATCCAGGTTCTCGATGGAGCAGACGACCACAAAGTTGTCGTTGCGGTCACGCATGACCTCCAGCTCGAACTCCTTCCAGCCCAGGACGGACTCCTCGATGAGCACGGAGTGCACGGGGCTCTCCCGCAGCCCGAAGCTCACCTTCTCCTCGAAGTCGTCCGGGCCGAAGGCCACGGCGCCGCCCGTACCCCCTAGCGTGAAGGAGGGGCGGATGAGCACCGGATAGCGGCCGATCTCCTCCACGATGGCCTTGGCCTCCTCCAGGGAGTGGGCTAAGCCGCTGCGTGGGACCTCGAGCCCGGCGGCCAGCATGGCCTCCTTGAACAGCAACCGGTCCTCGGCCAGCTTCATGGCCTGGAGCGACGCGCCGATGAGCTGGACACCATAGCGATCTAACACGCCGCTCTCCGCCAGCTCGACGCCGAGGTTCAGCCCCGTCTGCCCGCCCACGGTGGGCAACAGCGCGTCCGGCCGCTCCCGATCGATGATCTTCTCGACGATCTCGGGGGTAAGCGGCTCCACGTAGGTGGCGTCGGCCATCTCGGGGTCCGTCATGATAGTTGCGGGATTGGAGTTGACCAGCACCACGCGGTAGCCCTCTCGTTTGAGAGCTTTGACCGCCTGGGTGCCGGAATAATCGAATTCACACGCCTGGCCGATAATGATCGGCCCGGAGCCGATCACCAGGATCGAGTGAATATCGGTTCGCTTTGGCATACCTTCATCTCCAGGAAATCCCGATTCATCTTTCCTCGTTTGCCACACTTAACACATGCGAGTACAATCGCGGGCTCACTCTGAAACCAGCTCTGGTAATAAGGGCATCCAATAACGGCTTCACCTCGGCGATATAGCCTTTATGTTTTGCCTCTATAAGCGCCCCTAGCAATCCTATATACTTGAGCCCCAATCTTCGAGCAACGGTTCGTGCTCGCCGTTCGTCAAGCAGGATAAGGTCTGCCCGCACTTCGATGGCAAGCGCTATAGCTTCTGCCTCTCCTGGATCCAGATCTATCCGAAGTGCCGACACGAAGGATCGGTCAGTTACTTTCCTGTATTCAATCCATGAAGCCGTTTCGACTTCCCGTGCACCCGGCTGCCCAGCGCCGGAAGCCGTGATTTCCATATAGACGGCCTCAGGGATTATGAGGCGATCGTACAATTGCCTCAACAGGTCTAATCGATGGATAGCGGCCAAGTTAATGATGGGAGAAGTGTTACTGACCACTCTCACAATCGTCTTAGCTCCCTCAACGTACGCAGATCTTCTTCAAATTCCTCTACATCGTAATGAACAGGGATCTGCCGACTGGCCAATAAATGTTGAAATTGAAGTCGGCTCATCCCCGCGAAACGGCTGGCCTGTTCTAAGGTAAGCCGTTCCTTCTCGAAAAGCATAACAGCTATCTCTTGCCGTAACTCAGCCTCCGATATCCGCGCTGCTTGAAGGATCTCTTCCGGGATAACCAGGCTCATCGTACTTCTCCTGATTTATGGGGATTGATCACTTTTAAGAGATGAATTGCCAGGTTTTGCGAGCGAAAGCTTAGCTTCTTCACCGGTTGCCTCGTTTACAATGACCAGAATATCTTCCGTCTTCCTACCCAATTGTTCATTTTGTTCATTGGCATTGAGCTACTCAAAGCCGTAGACTGTACCATCAGGAGCGATGTCTATGACTAGCTCGTCGCTGACACGGATAGGTTCTACTTCTACAGGATGTTCGCGAAAACGGATGTACGCTATGTTATAACGTGGATCATATGTAAATCTCATCTCTCCATAACATCCGCATAGAGATCTATCACATCCCGTAGCATGGCCGCCGCGGTGGGCATGGGGCCGCGCTCGTCCACCTTGGCAAACTGCACGCCCATGATGTCCGTGTGCCAGACGATGCCCATCTCCCAGCCGGTCACGGAGGCTAACGGGTGATCCAAGGGGAGCGCAGCCGGGTGCACCGCGAACCGGTACTCCCCATCCCTGCGATGGGCCACGGCGACCAGCTTGATGGTCTGCCCTCGCGCCCGCGCGGCCGCCAGATCGTCCGGCGTGATGTTCTGAATGCCCAGGACATCCACGTCGTCCAGCGTGGCGGAGCACCCCAACACCGCGTTGGCGATGATTACCAGCTTGTTCGCTGTATCCCAGCCCCGGATGTCCAACGATGGATCGGCCTCGGCCACACCTTCCGCCTGGGCCTCCCGCAGCGCCTCGTCGAAGTCGCGTCCCATCTCCATGGCGCTGAGGATGTAATTCGTGGTCGAGTTCAGGATCCCCTCAATCTTCTGGATATCGCAGGCCACCCAGTCCCTTCGCCCCATGTTGAGCACCGGCAGCGATCCGCATACCGTTGCGGAGAAGCGCAGGCCGGCCCGATGACGTCGCGCCAGCTCGGTGAGTTCCTGATAGGCCAGCACCAGCGGCGCCTTGTTGGCTAGTACCACGGAGATGCCGCGTCCCAATGCCACGCGCGTACAGTCCAGACCCGGCTGCCCCGTGCGTAAATTCACCGGCGAGGCCTCCAGGAGCACGTCCGCGTCTACTTGTTGGACCATCTCCACCGCCGGCATGTTCCGGTGCCCCAGCCGCGGGTATTGCCCGGCACCGCGGCCGGCGCGCTTGTGGCGCAGCAGGTTCGCGTGATCGATGCGTCCCGCCCCGAATGCCGCGCCGGTGGAATCCGCCGCGCCGGTTAGGACCAACTCCAGCCCATAGCGCTCTCGTAACGTCTTGCGCTTGATGGTCATTAACTCCAGGAAGGCTCGGCCGACGTGACCTAAGCCTACCAGGGCGACGCGCACCGTCCGGGTCATCGCTTCATCAACTCCACGAACTGGCCGAACAGGTAATCGGCGTCATGGGGGCCTGGACTGGCCTCCGGATGATACTGTACAGAAAAAACGGGACGGTTCTTAAGCCTCATTCCCTCGACCGTCCCGTCGTTCAGGTTCCAGTGGGTGATCGTCACCTGGGATGGGTCCAGGCTCTCTGGATCCACCGCGTAGTTGTGATTCTGAGCCGTGATCTGAACGACGCCCGTGGCCTCATCGCGCACGGGTTGGTTCCCTCCATGGTGGCCGAACTTAAGTTTGTAAGTGCGCCCCCCCAGCGCCAGCCCGAGGATCTGATGCCCCAGGCAGATGCCGAACATGGGGAGCCCCGTCTCCAGCAACTCGGCGACGGCCCTGGCGGCGTAGGGGACGCCCGCGGGATCGCCTGGTCCGTTGGAGAGGAAGATCCCGTCGGGGGACAGGGCTAACACCTCCGTGGCCGGCGTCGTGGCCGGAACCACCGTCACCCGACAGCCGTGATCCGCCAAGCGGCGCAGGATGTTCCATTTCACGCCGAAGTCGTAGGCGACGACGTGAAACGGATGCTCCTCACTGGGATGAAAGCCGTGGGGCTGAAACTGGCGGATGACCCCTTCGATCCAGTGGTAAGGCTCGGAGCAGGTGACCTCTTGGACCACGTCGCGGCCTTCCAGCCCTTCCCATTCCCGCGCCATCCTGACCAGCGTATCGGCCGGAGCGCCCTCCGTGCTCAGGGCGGCCTTCATGGCGCCGCGCTCGCGGATGTGGCGCGTCAACGCGCGCGTGTCCACCTCGCTCAGCCCCGGGATGCCGTGGCGAGCCAGGTAGTCCGACAACGATTCCACCGCCCGCCAGTTAGAGACCACCGGGCTGAGCTCGCGCACGATAAAGGCCTGCACCTGCGGCCGGGCGCTCTCCACATCCTCCGGGTTCACGCCCACGTTTCCCACATGGGCCACCGTCATCGCGACCATCTGGCCGCGATACGAGGGATCCGTGATGATCTCCTGGTAGCCAGTCATCGAGGTGTTGAACACGACCTCGCCGACGACCGTCGTCTGGGCGCCGAACCCTTCGCCCTCGAAGATCGTGCCGTCTTCCAGTGCCAGCAGTCCTTTCATCGCTCTCCGTCACATCTCTTGTTTGGTCTCTTCTAATTCTACCACGTTTCCCATCGTCCTCGCGAAATCACGTCGCCATGGGAGAGGCATGAAGTCGTTCAACGGTCGCTCTTCGTGCTCCGGCTCCTCAGAGCGTGCCTGCACCTCCTCGAAGGTGAGAAGGACCGCGATCTCGTCGCATCGATGGAATTTAGGGCAATAGATGCATTCCTGCCAGATCTTGGGGCTGATGTCCCAGCGGTCGATCACCCGGAAGCCAAGGGGCTCGAAGAATCCTGGCTGGAGGGTCAGGGCGCAGACCTGCGCGATCTCGGCCGCGCGCGCTTTCTCCAGCAAGTGCCGGACCAGGGCGCGGCCGATACCGCGTCCTCTCATCTCCGGCGCCACGGCCAGAGAGCGCACCTCGGCGAGATCGGGACTGAGGCGCGCCAGGGCGCCGCAGCCCACGATGCGTCCACTGTGTTCGGCCACGACGAAGTCGGAAAGGTGGCGTAGGATCTGCTCCTCTGACCTGGGTAGCATCAGTCCCTGAGCGGCGTATGCGTTGATAAGCTGCGCCATGGCAGGCACATCCTCTGCCTGGGCATCTCGTATGGAGACGTGTACCTCGGTATGTTGATCCATGGCCTCCCCCACTTAGCGTCCCTCTGCGTCTCCCAGGCCGCTACAGGGTCTTCAGGATCTCGGAGATCTCCGTCACCGCCCGCTCCAGATCTGCCCTCTTGATGACCAGTGGCGGGACCAGACGAAGTACGTTCTCGCCCGCGTTGACCATGATCAGGCCCCTCTCATAGCCCGCCTGTATGATCGGTGTGACGGGGATGTCCATCTCGATGCCTACCATCAAGCCACGCCCACGGATCTCCTTGATGTGAGGGCTGTTGATTTCCTGGAGTTGTTCCATGAGATATTCGCCTTTGGTCCGCACATCGGCGAGGAAGAGCGGTTCGCTGATGCGGCGAACGACGACCTGAGCCGCCGCGCAGGCCACCGGATTGGCCCCAAAGGTCGATCCGTGATCCCCGGGCTGCATGACGCTCCCCACCTCTTCGGTGACCAGGACGGCGCCGATGGGGAGACCGCCTCCCAGCGGCTTGGCCAGCGTCATGATGTCCGGCGTCACGCCATAGAATTCGTGAGCCCAGAGAGTCCCCGTGCGGCCCAGGCCGCACTGAACCTCGTCGAAGATCAACAACGCCTGGTGCTGGTCGCACAGCTCACGGAGCCCGCGCAGGAATTCCTTTTCGGCGGGGCGGATACCTCCCTCGCCCTGGATGGGCTCCACGATGACCGCGCAGGTGTCATCGGTGATGGCTTCGGCCGCGGAGTCCAGGTCGTTGAACCGCGCGATCCGGACCCCCGGCATCAGAGGGCGGAAAGGAGCCTGATATTTCTCCCGCGGCGTCAGGGCCAGCGTGCCTATGGTGCGGCCGTGGAACCCGCCCTCGAAGGCTACGATCTCCACCTTGCGATCCGCCTGATCCGGGAATCGCGTTTTGGCCCACTTGCGGGCGAACTTGATCGCGCCTTCGTTCGCCTCCGCGCCGGAATTGCAGAAGAACACCCGGTCGGCGAAGGAGTGCTCGCACAACATCTGTGCCAGTCGGACGTGAGGCTCCATGTGGTACAGATTGCTCACGTGGATAAGTCGAGCGGCCTGCTGTTGGATCGCTCGCACAAGCTCTGGATCGCCATATCCCAACGCGTTGACGGCGATGCCTGAGACCAGATCCAGATAGGCCCGCCCCTGGCTGTCGTACAGCGTGCATCCCTCGCCTCGTTGGATGACGAACGGGGGACGCGTGTAGGTTTGGAGGATGTACTTCTGTTCGAGAGCGATGATCTCCTGCTCGGTCATAGGTCCGCTCCTGTTCCCTGGACATCTGGAGTGATGTGTCGTCCTTAACGAGAGCCTTGGATGAAGATTCTGGCTCATCATGGTAGTGGCCCAGCATGCTGGGCCACTACCCCCTGGCATACATTTTACATGACCTGGTGAACCAAAGCCATTATGGGCGGTGAGAAGTAGGGTGGGTCATCATAAAGATCGTGCCCGAATCAGCCAGGAGCCCCTCCAGGTTGGTGATGATCGCTTTCGACACGCCGCCCCTGACCGCCTCCAGAGCGGCCCTCACTTTAGGGATCATTCCCCCGGTGATGATCCCTTCGGTGATCCAGCGCTCCGCCTGATCCGCGGTGATGAACGATACGCTCTCACCTGCGACAAGCACGCCCGGCACATCGGAGATGAAGGCGAGCTGATCCGCATGCAGGGCCTGGGCGAGGGCCGTGGCCGCGTGGTCCGCGTTAACGTTATAGGTGTGTCCGTCGATCCCCAGGGAGATGGGAGAGATGACGGGGACGATCCCCGCGCTCAGGAGGGCCTCCACGGGGGCCGGGTTCACCGATGTGATATGTCCAACCCAGCCCAGATCGCCGGCCGGATGCCTCATGCGCTCCACCCGCAGGAGGCCGCCGTCCACGCCGCTGAGGCCTGCCGCCGGGACGCCCGCGTGGACCAGCGTCGCCACCACGCGCTTGTTCACGCGGCCTGAGAGCACCATCTCCGCGACCGCCAGGGACTCATCGTCGGTCACCCGCAGGCCATCGATGAATCGCGGCTGTAACCCTAATCGCTCCTGCAGCCGGGCGATCTCCTTCCCTCCGCCATGCACGATCACGGGGAGGGCGCGCTCCCTCAGCTTCGCCACGACTTCGACCATCAGGCTGAGGAACCCGGGCTGGTCGATCTCCCTCCCGCCGAACTTGAGTACGGCGATGCGCTCTCTTTCCGCCTTCATGTCGCCCTCCGCCTCATGCACTCCGTCCCTCGCCCCGCGCCCCCTGTCTCCTGTCTTCCCCTAGCCCCATCGTCTCCGGCAGGCCGAACATCACGTTCATGTTTTGGACGGCCTGTCCTGATGCGCCCTTCACCAGGTTGTCGATACTGGTGGTGACGATAAGCGAGTTCGTTCCCTCAAGCCGGGTGAGCCCGATGGCACAGCGATTGCTGCCCACGGTGTGGCGAAGCGTCGCCACTTGCCCCGGCGGAAGAAGGTGAATGAAGGGTTCTCCTGCGTAGGTTTCCCTGTAGATCTCGTGAACCTGTTCCGCTGTTAGATCGGATGGCACCTCGACGTAGATCGTAGAGAGGATGCCTCGATTGACCGGCAGCAGGTGAGGCGAGAAGATGATCTCATAAGGTCCGTTCAGCGCATTCAGCTCCTGCTCCATCTCGGCGATGTGCCGGTGGCTATGTCCGATGCTATAGGGGGAGAGGTTCTCGTTGACCTCGACGAAGTGAGTGGTCAATTTAGGGGTGCGGCCAGCGCCGGAAACCCCCGACTTGCTGTCGATGATGATCTTGCGACCAAGGAGGCCTTTCCGGGCCAGGGGATACAGGCCGAGGATGACGCTCGTCGGATAGCACCCCGGGTTGGCGATAAGCTCTGCCTTACTGATGTGCTCCCGATGGAGTTCCACGAGCCCGTAGACGGCCTCTTCTAACAGTTCGGGAGCGGTGTGAGGCGTCTTATACCAGCGCTCATATGTGGCTGGATCCGGGATGCGAAAGTCGGCCGAGAGATCGATGGCCCGCACGCCCGCCTCTCGGACGCGACGCACCATGTCCATGGAGGCGGCGTGGGGTAGGCATAAGAAGGCCACGTCGATAGCGTCTAACGGCGCTTCCGCCGATGCGATGAGGAGAAGATCCCATGGGCAGGGATAAAGATCGCTGAGCCGGCTGCCCGCTGAGCTCTCCGAGGTGGTGAACACGATCTCCGCCTCGGGATGGCGCAGCAGGATGTGGATCAGTTCATATCCCGTGTATCCAGTCGCTCCGAAGATCCCTACTTTGATCGTCATGGTCGCTCCATGCCGTGTAGAGGGTAATAAAAAAGCTCTCCGTCTGGAGAGCTTGCCGCCAAGATCGCCTTTGATCACCCTAGGGAGGGCCTGGCCCACGCGCAGCTATCCAGACCATCGGTCCGGCTGCATCCTCCTAGGGCTCCTAGGCGAACGGGCACGAGAGAGAAACATCGTCATCACCAAAACGAAGAGGCTCTTTACCTTCGCATGTCAAAGCATCACTTTTATACCACGCTTGCGTTCCCCTGTCAAGCACGCGTGAGTTGATGATATCTCACCCACGTCCGATGGATGCCGAGCGCATGTGGGGCCTCATCAGCACGTATCGGCCTTTCGCGCGGGTATGGACCGGGTTGAGGTTGTGCAACGTACCCAAGTGGGCGCGCTTCAGCTTGAACAGATCAACCATAGCCTTTTGGAGGAGAGTCGGTTATGTTAGTGATCAATAGAAGGCCCCGGGGCTTAGGTGCTTGTTGATAAGGAGGGGAATAATGGGAGGAGGAATAAACGCAGCGGATACGGTGTGGATCCTCTTGTCGACCGCGTTGGTGATGTTAATGACCCCGGCTTTGGGGTTCTTTTACGGAGGCCTGGTCCGCCGTAAGAACGTGCTGACGACCATCATGCATAGCTTCTTCATGGTGGCTTTGATCAGCGTCCAGTGGGTGTTATGGGGATATACGCTGGCTTTTGGCCCGGATCGATGGGGCATTATCGGCAGCCTGCGGTGGTTAGGGCTCAATGGCGTGGGCCTGGAGCCCAGTTCCGAATACGCCGTGACGGTGCCTCATCTGGCGTTCATGATCTACCAGGGTATGTTTGCCGTCATTACGCCAGCCCTCATCACTGGCGCATTCGCGGAGCGTAAGCGCTTCAAGACCTTTGCCATCTTCAGCCTGCTCTGGGCGACGCTGGTGTACGATCCGGTGGCTCACTGGGTGTGGGGATCCGGCGGATGGTTGAGCCGCCTGGGCGCGCTCGACTTCGCCGGGGGCACCGTGGTTCACATCACCTCCGGGATGTCGGCCCTGGTGGCGGCCATCGTGCTTGGACGTCGCCTGGGATTCGGGCGAGAGCCTATGGGGCCACATGATGTGACGATGACGCTACTGGGTGCCGGGTTGCTCTGGTTTGGCTGGTTCGGCTTTAACGCGGGAAGCGCCCTTTCGGCAGGTCCGCTGGCCGTGAATGCCTTCGTGGTCACGAACACGGCGGCCGCGATGGCTACTCTGACCTGGATGACGTTAAGCTGGATTCATCAACGACAGCCCAGCGTGTTAGGATCCGCGGCGGGCGCGGTCGCCGGCCTCGTCGCCATTACGCCGGCTGCGGGGTTCGTCGATGTTCCCGCGGCCTTGCTCATCGGCCTGGCCGCGGGATTCCTCTGTTATTGGGCTGTGCAGGCGAAGGAGATGCTGGGCATAGATGACTCATTGGATGTATGGGGCGTGCACGGCGTCGGAGGTATGTGGGGCGCGTTGGCAACAGGGATCTTCGCCTCCACGGCCGTGAATCCTGATGGTGCCAACGGGTTGCTCTTCGGCAATCCGGGCCAGCTGTTGATCCAGTTGCTGGCGGTCGTTGTCGTTTCTGCTTACTCGATGGCCGTGACCTGGATCATCCTTAAAGCGTTGGATGTAACTATTGGGTTGCGAGTGGAAGAGCAGGAGGAGTTGTCCGGTCTCGACGTCACCCAGCATGGTGAAGTTGCCTATCAGCTCTAATATCATCGCGAAGGATCGTCTCATCAAGTGATCTCATATCCCAAGGAGAAGGAGGTTGCCATGTCAGCCCTGGTTATTGTCGATCTGATAGCATTTATCACCCTGGTGCTCGCCTGGGTCGTCATGCCTTCCACGCGGACGATAGCGAGGGGTACGAGCACTCCTCACGTTCCATCGAAGGAGAGGTCCCCTTCGGGTACTCGGACACTCGATCTTCAGGCGGGCCAGCCTTCTCGATGATGGAGGAGGCGTAGGTGTCTCACTGACTTTAACCTCATAAAACGCATAAAGGGGGGCAGCGCAAAGGGGCGTTGCCCCCTCTTTTTCGTCCCATGCCAGGAGATGGATAACATAACGTAGGGACAACTCCGAGAGAGTTATCTTCAGCGGCTCTCATCCCTCTGTCCCCCTTCTCCCAGGCTTGGAAGAAGAGAGCGGATGTTTGACAACGGGGTGTTTCCGATGGTACCCTCTTGTGGGTAGAGGACAGTTACGTCAAGTGAATGCGTGCCCTTGGCTTGTTACTCGAAAGCGTGTGTTTATTGAGGTCGTGGCGGAAATATGCGGGTCTATCTGGAGACGTTGGGATGTCGGTTGAATTATAGCGAGATGGAGCGTTTGGCTCGTGATCTGGTAGCCCGTGGTCACCATGTCGTGTCTTCCCCGGAGGAGGCGGACGTCTGCGTTCTCAACACATGTGCTGTGACGACCACGGCCGAAGCCAAGTCGCGTGCCTTGGCCCGCGCCATGGCGCGAGCCAATCGCCGCGCCCGGCTCGTCATCACGGGATGTTATGCTACCCTCTCCCCGGAGGTTGTGAAGGGCCTCCCTCAGGTCCAGCTCGTGGTGGAGAATCGGGAGAAGGATCGGATGGCTGTGCTGTTGGACTCCTGGGCCGGTGAGTTCCCGGACCTCTCTCCGGAGGAGATAACCCAACCTGATCGAACGCCCTTCGCGGCGACGCGCACCCGTGCGTTCGTTAAAGTCCAGGATGGTTGCCGAAATCGCTGCGCCTTTTGTATCGTCACCATCGCCCGGGGAGAGGAGCGCAGCCGTCCCATCGACCTGGTCCTAGAGGAGATTCGTCGCCTGGAGGCGGAGGGATATCAGGAAGCCGTGCTCACTGGTGTTCATCTTGGAGCCTATGGCAGGGACCTGGGGACGGATCTGATCACCCTAGTGCGAGCGATTTTGCAACATACCCGGCTGCCGCGTCTACGCCTCTCCTCGTTGGAACCATGGGATCTCACGCCGGAGTTCTTCGACCTGTGGGCGGAGAGCGAAGGGCGCCTGTGTCCCCATCTGCACTTGCCTTTGCAGTCCGGATGTGATGCCACGTTGCGGCGTATGGCCCGTCGTTACACGACGGAGAGCTATGCGCGTCTGGTGGAGGCCGCCCGGGAGCGTATCCCCGGCCTCACCATCACCACGGATATCATCGTCGGCTTCCCAGGAGAGACAGACGAGGAGTTCCAGCAGAGTTATCGCTTCGTCGAGTCGATGGGCTTTGCTCATCTGCACGTCTTCCCGTATTCACGGCGGCCAGGCACGCCGGCGGCACGCATGCCGGGGCAGGTGCCGGAGGCCGTGAAGAAAGAAAGAAGCGCCGTCATGAGAGCGCTAGACGTGGTATCCGGCCGGGCCGTACGTCGCGCCCAGCTCGGGGAAGTTCGTCCGGTCCTATGGGAAGGTGAGGGGCGGGAAGGCGCGCATCCTGGCCAGCGCGTATGGACCGGATTAACGGATAATTACCTGCGTGTCCTGACGGCGGTTCCTGCTGACGTGGACCTGCATAATCGCATCACCCCGGTGCGATTGACCCGTCTGGAAGGTGACGCCCTTTGGGGGGAGGTGCTCTTATGAGGGATGATTGTATCTTCTGTCGCATCGTGCGCCAGGAGGCGCATGGGGATATCGTCTATCAAGATGAGGAGATCACGGCTTTCCGGGACATCAACCCCAAAGCCCCGGTGCACATTCTGATCGTGCCTAATCGGCACATCCCAGGGGTGTTCGCATTGCAGCCGGGGGATGAGTCCGTGGTCGGGCGCTTATTCCTCGTCGCTCGCCAGCTCGCTGAGCAGGAGGGGATAGCCCAATCGGGATATCGGCTGGTGCTGAATAGCGGCCCTCAGGGTGGTCAGTCCGTCTATCATCTTCACCTGCACTTGCTCGGCGGCCGTCCTATGCGCTGGCCTCCCGGATGATCTCAGATCATGGAGTGTCTGACGCCGCTCCGTCGGCTCGATAGCCCGGGCTGATGAGCCGGTCAAAAACGGGTTGCTCTACCGTGTTGTATGAGCCGTTGGCGTTGAGGTGAGGTAAAGAGATGGCTTCTCCGCATATCATCGTCGTCGGATCGTCGAATACCGACATGGTCGTTCAGGCGGATCGGTTGCCGCTGCCGGGGGAGACCGTCCTGGGCGGCGATCTAGTCATCGCCCCGGGCGGCAAGGGTGCCAACCAGGCGGTGGCCGCGGCCCGGCTCGGCGCGCATGTCACCTTCGTCGCCCGTGTGGGCCAGGATATGTTCGGCCAGGAGGCGCTGAGCAACTTCCAGCGCGAGGGGCTGGACACCCGCTATGTGGTTCAAGATCCGGATGCCCCCTCCGGCGTGGCGCTGATCGTCGTCGACTCGGACGGGCAGAATATCATCGCCGTGGCGCCTGGAGCCAACCGGCGGCTATCTCCGGCCGATGTGGAAGCGGCCTCGCCCGCCTTCTCCGAGGCTCGTTCTGTCCTGCTCCAGTTGGAGATCCCGCTGGAGACCGTGATGGCGGCGGCCAAGGCCGGTCGATCAGCGGGTGCCACGGTCATCCTGAATCCTGCCCCGGCACCTTCCTCCCCACTCCCGGATGAGCTCTTCACGTATGTGGACATCCTGACCCCGAACGAGACGGAAGCTACGGCCCTGACCGGTCACGAGACGCCGGAGGATGCAGCCCTCGTCCTGTTGCGCAAAGGGGTTGATGCGGTGATCGTGACCCTGGGTGAGGAGGGCGCTCTGGTAGCGACCGGCCCGGATCAGATGCGACGGGTGCTCGGGTTCCGCGTGGAGGCCGTGGATGCGACGGCTGCGGGGGACGCGTTCAACGGCGCATTGGCTGTAGCTCTGGCTCGCGGGGATTCGCTGGACGCGGCCGTGCGCTATGCTCACGCGGTGGCCGCGCTCTCCGTCACCCGGTTGGGCGCGCAACCCTCGTTACCTACCGCTGAGGAAGTGGACGCCTTTCTAAAGGAAGCCCGCTCCCTATCCTGATGATCCTTTGGCCCTGAGGCGTTCTTGCAGGCGGCTAACGAGCTCTGGAGACAGCTCAGTTTCTGGTGCCACCTTCTCTCGTTCAGCCAGGACTTGTTGGATCTCTTCATGGGAAGCTTGCCCTAATTGCTGGAGTAAAGCGGCAAACTGATCTCGCTGGCGCGCGGCGTCTTCTTCCGGTACAGCTTGCACAGTGTATGCGAGCGTTACCTGACGCGTGAGTAAGTAGACAATATATTGATTGAGAGAGACGCCTTCACGGCGCGCCTGCATTTCCAATTGGCGGTGGAGCGTTTCCGGTAGACGAACTGTTAATCGGCCCATATATGACTCCGTAGAGCTTAATATGATCACCGTGTCACGATGTCTGATCAGGTGTCTTCGCCAGATATGTGATAAACTCAACTGGATTCATAACGACCAACCCTAACGTTTCTTTGGCCAGGCGGAAGTCCTGCACATTGTAGGTAACGACGGGAGCCCCGGCATTCATGGCGCAGTCGATAATATGTTCGTCGCCTGGGTCGGGCGAAATCGGTCGCCATGAGTAGTAAACGATGACCAACTCGGCTTGAGCTAGCAGGGTCCCGAGAACGGGCCTGAGTTTTCTCCATCGCGTTTCAGAAAGTTTGCGTGATAGGACATCGACATATTCGTAGGCGAGGGCGTTGGAAACACAGGCCCGGAACAAACCCTCCAACCACGCGTCAATGATCAAGCCAGAGGCTCCCCCCTGCTTGGTCAAGCCTTCAAAAAGCACGTTGGTGTCGATAACGGCGCGCGAGAGGACGATCTCGGGCATGGCACTATTATAGCACCGTATATAGTGTCTTGTAAAGGGTTCGTTCGGCGGTGATTACCCATAAGTGTGACATGTATGCTTCACATGCCTTTCTGCACTGCAGAGAGACTCCGAGGACACAAAGATCGTATGGCATACACGACACACGTAGAGAAAGGCATGCTCGCCTCTGTCAGAATAGGGGCGACCCGCCGGGTCGCCCTACAAAACACGCTTTTTAGGAAGCGGATGTTGCCCATTCTTAATGAGCGACTCTCTTTATCTTCTCCCCTCTGCGTCCTCTGCGACTCCGCGGTGAGATGTGGATAATCACCGCTTCGTTCGTAGAGACTGTAGGTAGAGCGATGAAGGAAGTTCGGAGATTTCGTGCTCGGGAGTTAGGAATTGTTATCGGGGCATTGCCCACCGGCCGATGGAACGCGATCACGGACGTGTCGGGTGTGCGGGTGGGCCATGTGACGTTGATCGAGGGGGAGGCTGGCCCGCTGCAGCCCGGCCGCGGCCCCATCCGCACCGGCGTCACGGCCATCATACCCCACGATGGTGACCTCTTCTTGGAGCGGGTTCACGGCGTCACCTACTCCATCAACGGCTACGGCGAGGTGACCAACGTGGACCAGGTGGCGGAGCTAGGCGTGATCGAGGGGCCGATCCTGTTGACGAATACCTTTAGCGTGCCGATGGTCGAGGATGCCGTGATGCAATGGCTGGAACGGCGTAACCCGGACATCGGCGTGCGCCTGGGCGGCGTCAGCCCGGTGGTGGCGGAGTGTAACGACGGCTGGTTGAACGACATCCGCGGTCGCCATGTGCGGCCCGAGCATGTGTTTCAAGCCATCGAACGCGCGACCTCAGGCCCCGTGGCCGAAGGGAACGTGGGCGGCGGGACGGGCATGTCCTGCTTCGAGTTCAAGGGTGGGATCGGCACGGCGTCCCGGGTGCTGCCGGAGCCCCTGGGCGGATATACGGTCGGCGTGCTGGCCCAATGCAACTTCGGGCGTCGGCCTCAGCTCCGGGTGGACGGCGTGCCGGTGGGGCGGGAGCTGGCGGACTGGCATCCGCCTTCAGAGCCACCGATGGGCAACTCCATCGTGATTGTGCTGGCGACGGACGCGCCGCTGATCGCCCGGCAACTGCGGCGGCTGGCGGTGCGATGCGGCGCCGGGCTGGCCCGCACCGGATCCACGCACGGGGCCGGCAGCGGCGATTTCGTCATCGCCTTCTCCACGGCGCAGCGGGTTCCCCTGCGTCCCTCGGCACCGACGTTGAGGCTGGAGATCCTGCCCGATTTCGGTCCCTCCATCGAGGGGCTATTTCAGGCCGCGGTGGAGGCCACCGAAGAGGCCATCCTGAACGCGCTGTGTATGGCGGAGACGATGCGCGGCCGCGACGGGCATGTGCGCTACGCCCTGCCGCTGGATCGGCTGGTGGAGATCATGCGCCGGTATGGGCATAGCGAGGTGCATCTACCGGAGGCGTAAGGAAAAAGGAACCGCGAAGGACGCAAAGAAGGCCAAGGTTTTTCAAAAGTTCCTACGCTCCCTTTGCGGTGAGATCAATTAGGAGGGCGGATGGAGAAATTGTATATCCCGGAGCCATACTCGGCAGGGATTCTTTTGACGTACAAATGCACCAGCGCCTGTAAGCATTGTCTGTACGCCTGTTCGCCCGAGTGGAAGGCCGACTTCCTCTCGCTTGAAGACGCCGAACGCATCCTCTCGCAGTTGGCGGAGAAGATGCGCGGCAAGTATCCGTTCCCCGGGCGCATCGGCGTCAACGACGGGATCCACTTCACCGGCGGTGAGCCGTTCATGAACTTCGAGCTGCTATTGCAGGTCGTGCGGATCGCCGCGGAACTGGATATGCCCTCTCGCTTCGTGGAGACCAACGCGGCCTGGTGCATCGATGACGAGACGACTCGAGAGAAGCTACGCGCGCTGAGGGAGGCCGGGCTTCACGGCATCCTCATCAGCGCGAACCCCTTCACGTTGGAATATGTGCCCTTCGAGCGGACGGAGCGGGCGGCCAGAATCGCCCGGGAGGTGTTCCCGCCTTATAACGTGATCGTCTATCAGGGGCTCTTCTACGAGCAATTCCGTCAGTTGGGGCTCAAAGGTACGTTGGTGTTTGAGGACTATCTGCGTATAGGTGGGGGAGCGCTTCAATACATGGAGCTGTTCGCCAGCGGCCGGGCGGCGTATGCCCTGTCATATCTCTTCCCGCGTCACCCTGCGGAGCGCTTCTTCGGCATGTCCTGCAGGAACGAACTGATCCGGGACTGGCACATTCACGTGGACAACTATGGCAACTTCATGCCGGGCTTCTGCGGCGGCCTGTCCCTGGGAGATGCTCGGGAGCTGGATACGCTTTGTCGGGAAGGCATCGACCTGGATGAGCGGCCGGTGCTCAAGGCGCTTCTGACCGACCTGAAAGATCTCTACGATCTGGGCAAGCAGTTTGGATACGAGGAGATGGAAGAGGGATACGTCTCGAAATGTCATCTCTGCCTGGACATCCGGAGGCATTTGGTGCAGCGGGGTGACTTCAAAGAGCTGCAGCCGCGAGTTTTTTATGAACACCTGGGGGGTTAGACTAGGTTGTGCCTTCCTGTGGGCGTTTGGAGATTGAAGGGCATTGAGAACATCGGTAAAACAATGTTGGAGGCCCTGCGGGAAACCTGACAGGGCTTGACTCGACAGGAGGTCATCGAAATGCGTTTCCTTATAGCGATTCTTGCTGTCTTGGCGTGTCTCGCGGCCCTGACCGCGTGTACCGTTTCAGTCTCTCCCGATCAGACGGCCGTGGCGCAGGCCGTTGAGGCCACGCTGACGGCTCAAGCGATGGAGGCCCCCACGCAGCCGGTGGCGTCTCCCACCCCTGTACCCACTCCCACGGCGATGCCAACGCCCGTCGAACCCACGCCCACGCCACTGCCCACGGCGACTCCACCGCCGCCTACGCCGGAGCCGCAGCGGATCCAATTCGCACCAGGCACGGACTCGGCGACGTGGACCGCGGCGTTGACGGCGGGCGTACCCCAACGCTATGTGCTGTGGGCGTCGGCGGGCCAGCAGATGTTCATCACCACGGCGCCCACTGTGGCCGTCTCCTTGCTCCAACCGGACGGAACCGCCCTGCTGCCCGTTACCCAGAGCGGGGGACAATGGCACTTCGCCCTCCCCGCCACCGGCGATTACATCATCGCCTTAACGGGCGAGGGAAGCGTCCCCGTGACGGTCAGGGTCCCGCCACTCGCGCCGACGCCAACGCCAAAGCCCACGACGGCGGAGCCGGAACGCATCCGGTTTGCCCGGGGCACCGCGTCCTATGAGTTCACGACCACGCTGGTGGCGGGCGTGCCGAAGGCATACGTGCTGCGTGTGATGGCCGGGCAGCGGCTGTACGTCTCCGCCTTAGGCGAGGGCGAAGTGACGGTGGCTGTCCTCGGGCCAGGTGATGTGTCGATCCCGACGGTTCGGGCGGGGCGGCCTGGTCTGTGGTTCGCCGACATCCCCACGACAGGGGACTATACGATCGTGCTCGCTGGCGAAGGGGAGGTATCCGTCACGGTCTACATCCCGCCGCCGGAGGCGACCCCGACGCCGATCGTGCCGACGGAACGTGAGCGCATCCAGTTCGCCCCGGGCACCGCATCCTACGAGTTCACGACCACGTTGGTGGCAGGCACACCGAAGGCGTATGTGCTCCGTGTGATGGCCGGGCAGCGGCTGTACGTCTCCGCCCTGGGCGAGAGCGAGGTGACGGTGGCCGTCTTCGGGCCGGATGATGTGCTGATCCCGACGACCCGATCCGGGCGTCCGGGATTGTGGTTCGCCGACATCCCCGAGACGGGGGATTACACGATCGTGCTGTACGGCGAGGGAGAGGTCTCCGTCACGGTCTACATCCCGCCGGGATGAGGCGTGTCGATGGTCTACATCCTTGCCACCGGGGATGGTTGGTGCTAAGATGGTGAACGATCGAACCATGGAGGAGGACAGACAATGCGTACGCCGATCATCGCCGGCAACTGGAAGATGAATATGACGATCGCGGAGGCCGAGGAGCTGGTCAAGGCGATGCTTGACGGCCTGACCGCGGTGAAGAACGTGGAAAAGGTGTTGTGTCCGCCCTTCGTCGATCTGGACCGGGTGGCCTCCCTGATTCAGGGGACGGACATTAAGCTGGGCGCCCAGAACATGTATTGGGAGGAAAAGGGGGCCTTCACGGGAGAGATATCACCGCTCATGCTGAAGGGGCTATGTCAATACGTGATCTTGGGCCATTCGGAGCGACGCTCCTACTTCGGCGAAACTGACGAGTGGGTAAACCGCAAGGTGAAGGCCGCCCTGGCCCACGGTCTGACGCCCATCATCTGCGTGGGGGAGACTGAGGCCCAGTATGACGCGGGGGAGACGGAGAGCGTGGTGCGCGGGCAGGTCGAGGGTGTTCTGCGAGGGCTCACCGCGGAGCAGGTCGCCCGGGTGGTGATCGCCTACGAGCCCGTGTGGGCGATCGGGACCGGCAAAGCGGCCACGGCGGAGCAGGCTCAGCAGGTGATCGGTGGCGTGGTCCGTGCCACCATCGGACGCCTGTATGGCCAGGATGTCGCCGAGCAGGTGCGTATTCAATACGGTGGCAGCACGAACAGCAAGAACATCCGGGAGATCATGTCTCAGCCCGACGTGGATGGCGCGCTGGTGGGCGGCGCCAGCCTGAAGGCGGACGAGTTCACGGCCATGGTCCGGATCACCTCGGAGATCTACAGCTGATCTCCTTCGTCTGGCGGTGTGCGTCCATGATGTCGGATCGCGTGTGGAGGGCAGGGGATACCTGCCCTCCACGTTTTGAGAGGCGAACCTGGCTCATCGGTTAGCGTGAGGGTGGCGTCGTGTCTTGGGAGATCGTAGCCGGCCTGGCGGTGACGCTGGTGGCCCTGTATCTGTTGAACGATTGGATCAGCCGACATCTCCAGGGTATCGGCCTGCTCGCCACTGGGCGGGAGGGAGGGGCCATTGCACTGGCGTGGCTCATCTTCCTGCCGGGGATCGTCTTACACGAGCTCAGCCACTGGCTCGTCGCGCGGGTGTTGGGCTTACGCCCTTCGCGGCTTCGAGTGTGGCCGGAACGGCGAGGACGATCTGTGCGCATGGGATACGTGGACTTCCGCTCTGGCGGCGCCCTGCGCGACAGCCTAGTCGGATTAGCCCCCTTCATCACGGGATGCGCGCTGCTGCTCTGGATCGCCACGCGGGTCTTTGACATCGAGGGATTGGACGGATGGCGCGAGGCCGCGCTTGCCCTTTGGGCCGGCAGGGGATACCCGGATGCCTGGCTTTACATCTACCTGATCTTCGCGATCTCCAACGGTATGATGCCCAGCTCCAGCGATCGGGAGGCGTGGGGGACCCTCTTGTTGTATATCTTGTTGGCCATTGGGGGCCTGTACGCGCTGGATCTCCTGCCGGCGCTGTCCCCCAGGCATATCGCCCTGATCTTCCAGGGCGTCCAGATGCTGACCTATGCCCTGGGGCTAGCCGTGCTGGTGGATTTACCCATGGCCGGGGTGATCGGCCTCATCGAGTGGATGCTGGAGAGGCTCACGGGACGGAGCGTCGTGTATTGAGCTACAAAGTCGTGATGGTGGTGCGTAGCCCACGGAACCCCTCTCCCAGGACCTCCTGTGCGGGCGCGATGACGATGAAGGCGTCAGGATCGTAGTGGCTGATCAGGCGCTTCAGCCGGCTGACCTCTGATCGTGCCACGGCGCACATGAGCACGGGCCGCGTCGCCCCCGTGTATCCTCCCTCGGCCTGTAGGATCGTTATCCCGCGTTCCATGTCCTCGAGGATGGCCGAACGGATGCGCTCATGTCGCGTCGAGACGATGAAGGCGACCTTCGCCCGCCCCAGCCCCTGTTGGATGAGGTCTACCATCATGCTGGACGCGGTGGCGACGATCATGGCGTAGAGGGCTCGCTCTATGCCGAAGACGACGGCCGCGGCGGCCAGGGTGAGGCCGCTCAGCACCAGGAGCACCTGCCCCGGCTCGGACCCCCGCCGACGTTGCATCAACTGGGCGATGATGTCGATGCCGCCCGTGGTGCCCTGGGCGCGGAAGATCAAACCGATCCCCAATCCGTCCAGGATGCCGCCGTAGAGCGTGTAAAGCAGAGGGTCCGTGGTGATGACGGGGAGCCGGCCTGCCAGCGCGTCCACGGCGATCGACATGGCGGCCACAGCCACGACGGTGCGCACGCCCGAGCGCCAGCCGCCTCCCCAGCGCAGCATGGCCAGGAACAGGGGCACGTTCAGGGCCATGGTGACGGCCCCGACGGGCGTCCCAAACAGATAGTGGAGGATCACCGCGATGCCGAAAAGCCCGGCTGAGATCACCTGATTGGGGATGAGGAAGAGATCCGCAGCCAGGGCGATCAGGAGGGCGCCGAAGATGATGATCATGTAGTCAGCCATCACGCGAAGGGCTCGTTCACGCGGCATGTTATCGCCTCCATAGGGGGTGGGCGGTTTTCGTGCAGAGAGCATAACAATAGGCCAGCACCGGCTGAAAGCTCGATGCCTGGGTTCCCGGAACCATTCGGGTGGACGTTTTTTCAACCGCTGTCGAAGTCCCAGGCACGCTCTGAGGTCCTGGAGAAGGCCTATGGCGTCGTGGTGAGCGCGACGCGCCGCCGGAGCAGTTGCACGAAGACTGTAGCATAGGTATACTGACACTGTCAAAGCGTTCGCGAAGGGACCGTTGCCAAGCATGACGGAATTCGCGCGAGCGCAGGAGGACGATCATGGTTCGGGTGACGTGTATGCATTGCGGTCGCGGTTACATGCTAACCCATGAGCAGATCGCGCGGGCTGTAGAGGAGTCGCAGGGGACGAAGCGGAAGCACTACGTCGCGGACTGCCCTTACTGCCGGCATGGGACGAAGGTCCCGCTTCGCCCTATCCGGCAGGCTTATGCCCGTTTAAAGGCCATGGGGGTGTTGCCAGTCGTGGCTGAGCAGGAGGAGGCGACGTCTGCCTCGGATTCGGAGGAGGAAGCGACGGATCAGCCTGAATCTTGATGTCGCGTCTCGCTGATCGGAGGGCGCGTCTGGAAGGAACGAGGAGGACCCACCAAGGCCCTAAGACCCCAAGACGGGAGAGAAGACAAAAGCGCATTATCTCTCTTACGGAGGGCCTGCCAAGTGAAGGGGGAGATTGCCTTTAGATGCCTTCCTTAGCGTCTTGGTGACTTTGTGGTGTGTTTTTCGACACGCTCTGTAATTGAAGAAGCGTCTGGATCATGAAGAGGGGAGCGCTCGTGGAAATGACGAGGGAAGCCTCCCAGCTGGCTTGGCCGGTGATCGGGCATGAGTGGGCCGTGCGACTGCTGGCTCAGACTTTGCGACACGGCCGGCTGTCCCATGCGTATCTCTTCGTCGGGCCACCTGGTGTGGGGAAGACGACCCTCGCCCGCGCGCTGGCGCAGGCCATGCTCTGTTCGCAGGAGGATCCCGCATCCCGGCCATGCGGCGCATGCCGCGCCTGTCAGTTGGTGCGGCAGGATCGACATCCAGATGTGAGGCTCGTCGCTCCTCCGGGGCCGGACCGGGCGCTCTCCATCGAACAGATCCGGGAGCTACAGCGGGAGGCCAGCCTCTCCCCCATGGAGGGCCGATCGAAGGTGTTTATCGTGCGGGAGTTGGACCGCGCGACGCCGCAGGCGGCCAACGCTCTGTTGAAGACCCTGGAGGAGCCGCCACCTCACGTGACCCTGTTGCTGACCGCCGTCCAGCGCGAGGCCCTGCTGCCCACGGTTGTCTCCCGGTGTCAAGTCCTGGCCCTGCGGCCTCTGTCGATCGCCGTCGTGGAGGAGGCGCTACGGGAGCGCTGGGAGGTGGCACCGGAGCAGGCCGCGCTCCTGGCGCGGTTGAGCGGAGGCTGTCTGGGCGTGGCGGTCGCGGCGTTGGAGGATGAGGACGTCGGCGCGCGGCGGCAGCAGGCCATCGAGCGGATGATGCACGCCCTGGAGGCGGATCGCGTGACCAGATTGGAACTGGCTGAGCAGCTCAGCCAGGAGCCCGAAGCGGTGCGAGAGATAGTTTCCCTGTGGCTGGGATGGTGGCGGGACGTGATGTTGATCCAATCAGGATGCGATGACCGGATCGTGAACATAGATCAGAGAGATGTGTTGCAGAGGGCCGCGCGGTATTGGGCGCACGAGCGCGTGAGGGAGATTGTGCAGGGGTTGCGAGATACTCTCGAGTATATGGAGGCCAACGTGAACACACGGCTGGCCCTGGAGACGTTGTTGCTCTCGTTGCCGTACGCGCCCTCAAGACAAGCGTGACGTGCTTATGAGACTGGACTTTGGGCAAAAGCCTCTGGCACTATGGTAAAGGCAGAGGAACCGCAAAGGACGCAAAGAGCGCTAAGGTTTTCAAATGCATCTCCTCAAAACGGATGAAATCTTTTGAACTGTCTTTGCGTCCTTTGCGCTCTTTGCGGTTAGGAGGGTAGATTGTCCAAAGTCCAAAATGAGATAATGAGGTCACATCGTTGGTGATCTGGAGGGCTTTGGATGCCGAAAGTGGTGGGGGTTCAATTCCGTTTCGTGTCTAAAATCTATCATTTCGACCCGGCAGGGCTTGATGATCTGAAGCCGGGCGATTGGGTCGTCGTGGATACAGCGCGTGGACGAGAGGTTGCCCAGGTCGTGGAGCCTCCGCATGAGATCTCGGAGGAGGAGCTAGCGGAGCCCTTGAAGCCGGTCATCCGGCGGGCGATGGCGTGGGACATGGTCCAGCGTGATCGCTATATCCATCGCGAGGCGGAGGCGCTCCGGAAGGTTCGTGAGCGGGTCGCGGAGTATGGGTTGCCGATGAAGGTCGTGCGCACGGAGTATAACTTCGACGGCAGCCGGCTAGTGGTGTACTTCACGGCCGAGCAGCGCGTCGACTTTCGTGCTCTGGTTCGTGACCTGGCGCGGCTGTTCCGCACCCGCGTGGAGATGCGGCAGATCGGGGTTCGCGATGAGGCCAAGCTCATGAGCGGGTTTGGGAAATGCGGCCGTCCGTTGTGCTGCGCTTCGTGGCTGCGGGAATTTAAGCCGGTTTCCATAAAGATGGCCAAGTTACAGGATCTGCCGCTGAATCCCTCCGAGATCTCGGGGGTGTGCGGCCGGCTGCTTTGCTGTCTGAGCTACGAATTGGATACCTACGCAGAGATTAAGGAGAAGCTCCCCAAAGTCGGGGCGGAGGTCGTCACCCCCAGGGGCAAAGGGCGTGTTCGTCAGATCCACGCGCTGAGGGAGATGGTCACCGTTCAGCTGGAGGATGAGGAAGAGACCCTGGTGGAGATCCCTGCCTCGGAGCTGATCCGTCATCAGGGACAGACGGCGGGGCCGGGCTGTGAGGCCTGTCAGGGATGCGGAGCTGCCGCCCGGCGCGATGACGGAAATGGGAAATGAGGGAAAAGAGACGTTCTGGGCGGCCTGAAAAGCTAGACGGGCGAGGAAGAATTTCTCCTCGCCCGTTTTAAGCGCGCGCCAACAACGCAGGGGAGGCGCCTCATATATCGCTGTCGGGTCTGGTACTGATCAGCGAGGCTCGACCACCAGCTTGACCGCTGTCCGCTCCTGCCCCTCGATATCGACTTCTGTGAAGGAGGGGATGCAGATCACGTCGATGCCATCCTGAGCCAGATATGTGCGAGCGATGGCTACGGCCTTGACCGCCTGGTTGACCGCGCTGGCACCGATGGCCTGAACCTCTGCACGACCATGTTCACGTACGACCCCTGCGATCGCTCCCGCAACTGCGGTGGATCGAGATCGAGCCGATACCTTGATGATGTCCATGGGCAGCCTCCTTGCAAAGTCGTCGGTGATGCACGGCCCCTGTCTTCCTCAGAGGCATGCCTGAGACCGCTTCTGCCTAGAAGCGCACAGCCGTGCGCCCCTATAGGCGTCTCCCCGCGTCTCAGACAGCTCTTAGATTATTAACGCTCATTGGACAGTGGCCGATCCCACTTCGCGGAGGCCCGTGACGGACTCCCGATCGTGCTCTGGTAAGTCAGAACATGATCTGAGAGCGCATGCGGGGCCACGTGTTTACTTTAGTAATAAGACGTTGGATCTATGATAAGGTTACTCATGGATCTTGCGCGTGTCTGTAGCCCTCCGTACAAGTGCTCACGTAAAGAACTCTAGGCAAGCTATTTAGCGTATTCCACCGAGCGCGTCTCCCGGATCACCGTCACTTTGATCTGCCCCGGATACTCTAGGTTATCCTCCACCTTCCGGGCGATCTCCTTGGCCAGCCGGATGGCCGCTAGGTCGTCGATCTCCTCCGGCTTGACGATGATCCGTAGCTCTCGCCCCGCTTGAATGGCATAGGATTGCTGTACGCCCTCGAAAGAGTTGGCGATCTCCTCCAAGGCCGTCACGCGCCTAATGTAAGCCTCCAGGGCCTCCCGACGGGCTCCAGGCCGTGCACCGGAGATAGCATCGGCTGCCGCGACGATGATGGCCTCCAGGCTCTGCGCCTCCGTCTCGTGGTGATGCGAGGCGATGATGTTGACTACCTTCTCGGGAACGCCGTAGCGGCGGGCGATTTCCGCACCGACCTGGGAATGGGGCCCTTCCACCTCGTGGCTGACCGCCTTGCCTATATCGTGCAGGAGCCCTCCCATCTTGGCGATCTTCACATCGGCGCCCAGCTCCGCGGCCAACATGCCGGCGATGTGGGCTGTCTCGATGGCGTGGTAGTATTGGTTCTGGCCATAGCTGGTACGGTACTTCAGCCGGCCGATCAGTTTCAGCAGCTCCGGATGTAGCCCTTGCAAGCCGGTCTCGATGACCGCGGCCTCGCCCGCCTCCCGGATCTGGCGCTCCACCTCCTGACGGGCCTTGTTCACCTCCCGCTCGATGCGCGCAGGGTGGATCCGCCCGTCCTGAACCAACTTGTTCAGCGCCATACGGGCCACCTCGCGGCGCACAGGGTCGAAGCAGGAGATGATGATCGCCTCCGGCGTATCGTCAACGACCAGATCCACCCCCGCGCACATCTCTATGGCCCGGATATTACGGCCCTGTCGCCCGATGATACGTCCTTTCATCTCATCGCTGGGCAGAGGTACGGTGGCGACCGTCGTCTCCGCCACGTGATCGGAGGCGATCCTCTCGATCGCCATCGTGATTAGCTCGCGTGCCTTCTCCTCGGCCTTCTCCTGCATCTCCGCCTCGACCTGGCGGATCACCCGGGCCATATCCTGGCGGGTTTCCTCCTCCACCATGCGCAGGAGCTCGGCCTTGGCCTCCTCGGCGGAGAGCCCGGCGATGCGCTCCAGCTCGGTGCGTATCGTCTCTTCCTTCTTCTGCAGCTCGTTGAACCGCTTATCGATCTGACTTTGTCGCTGGTTGAGCCGCCTCTCGCGATTCTCGATCTGCTCAAATCGGCGTTCGATGGCCTCCAGCCGGTTCTGGAGGCGCTCCTCTGTGCGTTGAAGCTCCGCACGCCGGCGGTTGAGCTCGGCCTCCACCCGATCCCGCAAGCGCATGGCCTCATCGCGGGCGGCCAGCTCGATCTCTCGGGCTCGCGTCTCCGCCTCGGCCAGGATCTGCTTGGCGCGCTCCCGCGCGGCTTGAATCCGATTTTCGACGAGATACTTGCGCAACAGATATCCCACGAAACCGCCAAGGATGGCGGCGAAAAGAATGCTCAAAGCGATGAGTATCTGTCTCCCTATCCCTGCTCCCATGCGACCAACTCCTCATCTCAAGATTCGTATTCGATATCGATATCGGGGCTCTCCCGGTCGGCTTCCAGCTCCGCCCACAGCCGTTGGAGGGCGGCATCGATCGCCTCATATGAGAAGCCCCGGCGTGCCAGGTATCCTCTGGCCTTTCGCCAGAAGGTCGATCGGTCCAGCTTGTCCCAACGTTGCCTCCTGGCGCTTATCAGTTCATACGCGACAGCCTCTTCATCCACAGGCATCGCGGCCAGCGTCTCCTCGATTACTTCGGGAGGGACGCCCTTCGATCTCAACTCCTGTCGTAAGGCGTAGAGGCCGCGCGGATTGAATTGCTGGCGGTTTTCCACCCAAAAGCGAGCGAAAGCCTTGTCGTCGAGATAGCCGATCCTTTGCAGCCGTTCGATGACTCGTTGGATGATCGCGTCATCCACCCGATGGGACCGCAAGTGATCTTTGACCTCGGCGATGCTCCGAGGCCGGTACCTCAGGAGATGTAACGCTCGTTCGAAGGCCTTTTGTTCGAGCCGAATCGCCTTCAGGCGAGCGATCTCCTCATCCGTCAGCTCCTGGCCCTTATGCAGGCGAGCAGCCTCGGCGGCCGGGATCGCGAAGGCGAATCGGCCGTCGATATGGACGTTGACCCACTCCCTGCTGCGCTTTTGAAAGCGCAGGGCTGTGATCACGCCTCCCATGGGCACCTTATATGTAAAAAGGCTGTGGCAGGTCTGCCACAGCCTGATACATCCTCCGCTTAGACGTATCGCGAAACAGCTTTGAACGGTTGGCTTATAACAACGTGCCCCAACACCCCCGGCCCCTAAGGAGAGCCATAGGATGGGCTATAAGAACACCTCGTCAGAGATCCCCTTCCTCAAATGATAGCCCGGGCGCCTCGCCATGAGAACCAGGGGAGGGCCATCCCCGCCCTTCCCCGTGGCCTCGCTCGCATGATCGCCCTTCGAAAGAATATCTTTCACCTGAGGCCCTAGCCAACGAGATCAAAGCTCGTAACACGCGCCCTACGCGTGATGATTGCTGGACAGACCTTCAAAGAGACACCAACAGGACATGCCTTTTCGGCATGGATTATGCCGTCACCTCATCTTCAGGGGTATGTGGATGCGACACCGGCGCCAATCCCGCCATCTCGCGAATTTGTCCCTCCAACTCGGCTAGAATATGTGGATTTTCGCTCAAGAAAAGTTTCGCGTTTTCGCGGCCTTGACCCAGCCGCTCGCCCTGATACGAATAGAACGCCCCTCGCTTCTCCACCAACCCCATCTCCACCGCCAAGTCCAACACATCCCCTTCCCGCGAAATCCCACCATTGTACA
>DUEN01000148.1 GCA_011176545.1 Caldilineae bacterium
CCTCCATGTAATCGAGCGCGGAGCCGCCGTTGGTCAGCAGGCCGGCCACGGCCTTGGCCGTGTCGATGGCGCTGCCGCCTCCCAACCCGATGACGACGTCGCATCCAGCATCCCGCGCGGCTTCCAGCGCCTCGTCGATGGTGGCGACCTCGGGCTCTCCCTCTACCATGTGATAAGCCCGCCCGATCTGATGGGCATCCAAGCTCTCGGCTAAGCGATCCACGACCCCGCTGGAGCGAAGGAACTCGCCCCCTAGCACGATGAAGGCCTTCCGCCCGAAATCGGCCGCCAATGCGCCGATGCGGTCAAACGCCCCGCGGCCGTAAATAATCCGCCCTGCCGTGTAGAATTCGAACTCCATCGCTCCTCCTCTCCATAGAGCAGATTCAACCGCAGAGAACGCGAAGGGCGCAAAGGCCCCGTTTTGTTTCTTTGCGCCCTTTGCAGTTTGTGCGAGCTCCCAACAGGGGAACGATTCACCAAGCGTCATCCGGCGGAAACAGGCTATAATGCCGGACGCCCTGTCGGGGCTGCGCCATCCAATCGGCGACGGTCTCCCGCCACTTCAGGTAATGGGGGGTCTGTTGATGACGGGCAAAATCCTCCTTAGTGCGATATACCTCGTACAGGAAGAAGCGAGTGGGATCCTCCTCGGCCTGGAGCACGTCGAAGCGCACGTTCCCTGGCTCCTTCCGGGTGTTCAGATGATTCTCCCTGGTGGCCTCGATGAATTGATCCACATACTCCGGTTTGACCCACACGGTGACGCAGACGACGTACATGGTTGCCCTCCTGACTTATGAGCTGAGACACACCTGAGAATCCTCGCCCGGATCGACGGCGGCTGAAAACACGCCGCCTGGAGGGGGCCAGACATCGCGCTTCCAGCCGATGCCCGGACGTCGTCCAGCCGCCCTTCAGCGATGCCGGGATGATCGGATTCTACCATCCCTCCCCGTCTGGTCGCAAGCGATCCTCTTGAGTCCTTAACCCTCTTCATCTAGGTTTCCATGAAAGCGATTTCATCCATGAAAACGGACCACATGCCGCAACGCCCAGGCGTCGGAAGGTTGTGCTTTTCTTGACTTATACCTTCCCCTGTGTTAAACTATCATTCGTGAATAAGGACCTCGCATTAGCTCCTTCGACGTATCGCCATTGGGCGATAAATTCAACATCTTATCGCTGTTACCATACTGGCTGTGCTTTTCAGAAAGTAAGAGTCCCCCACCTCGACACGAGGTTTATATTCGTTTGTTTCATCGCCAACCCAGTTTTTTGAGGAAGGCGAAGGGGAAGGAGGTGAGACTGAGGACAGCAGTTTTCCGTATCCCATTCTATCGTTCATGGTCGTAGGCATCGTGCGACATGGAACCTGTGACGTAACAGGTTCTCCGGTTTTCGGCGACTTTCATGGAAGTTATGAGGAGGGAAAACCATGTCTGCCTTGAAGCATCGGGTGCACTACCTGATCGCTGCGTTGATCGCCCTGACATTAGTCATCTCGGCCTGTGCGCCTGCGGCACCGACGCCAGCGGCCCCAGCCGTGGAGGAGAAGCCAACGGCTCCGCCTGCTGAGGAGGAGAAGCCAACGCCTGTCAGCCCGGAGGAGATCCCCCGCGAGGAGACGCTCATCTTCGACATCGATGGCGGCCGCGTGGTGGATCCCGAGCTGTGGAACCCCTTCGTGCCGGGCAATCGTCGAGATCATGGCTTCCATCAGGCTTTGATCGAGCCGCTTTTCATCCTCAATTACCAGACTGGGGAGATCATCCCCTGGCTGGGCGAGAGCATGACCCCCAATGAGACCCTGGACGTTTGGACGCTCAAGCTGCGCCAGGGTGTCAAGTGGAGTGATGGCGAGGACTTCAACGCCGATGACGTGGTCTTCACGATCAACATGCTGTTGGACAACGCCCCAGAGCTGATTTACTCGGCCGATCTGGCAACGTGGATCGAGAGTGTGGAGAAGATCGATGATCTGACTGTCCAGTTCAACTTGAAGAAACCCAACCCACGCTTCCAGTTGGACTACTTCTCCGTGAAGATCTGGGGTAGCGTATCCATCCTTCCCGAACATATTTGGAGGGACAAAGATCCGCTGACCTTCAAGAATTATGATCCCGAAAAGGGCTGGCCGGTCTTCACCGGGCCATACAAGCTGGTCAGCGTGAGCCCGACCGAGTTCGTGTACATCCGGGATGACAACTGGTGGGGCGCCCAGATCGGCTGGAAACCTCTGCCCAAGCCGAGGAAGCTCATCTGGACCTGGGCCGGGCCGGAGGAGACCCGTACCGCTCTGATGGCGGATCGCCAGTTGGACAGCTTGATGGACATCACGCTGGGTGCCTTGCTGGCGCTCAAGGAGCGCAACCCCAACGTCATCACCTGGTTCGATGAGCTGCCCTACGCCTGGGTGCCCGATCCCTGCTCCCGCACCTTCGAGCTCAACCTGACCAAGGAGCCATGGAACGACAAGGACATGCGGTGGGCGCTCAACTACGCCATCGACCGGGACGAGATCGTCAAGATCGCCTATGAGGGCACGACGCTGAAGTCCCGACACTTCTTCCCGGCCTACCCGCCGCTGGACCGCTACGTGGATCTGGCCATCGAGCAGGGTGCCTGGGACCTCGATCGGCTCTGGAAGCATGATCCCGATCTGGCCAAGCAGATCATCGAGTCCAAGGGCTGGACGATGGGCGATGATGGCTACTACTACAAGGACGGCAAGCAGCTCACCCTGGACATCACCACCCATGAGGCCTTCATCGAGAAGCAGCGCATCGCCCAGGTGATCGTGGAACAGCTCCAGCGTATCGGCATCAACGCCACGCATCGCAACGAGGCCGGCGGTACCTGGGGCGAGAATTTCGCATTCGGTAACTTCGAGGCTCGCGTAGGTTGGCAGACCTGTGGTTCCGTCAACGAGCCGTGGGCGTCTATGGACCGCTTCAACGTCCGCTGGCTGACGCCTGTCGGTGAGCGAGCCCCGGACAACGAGTGGCGCTGGTCTGGGCCGGCGGCGGAGGAATACAGCAAGCTCGTAGACGAGATCGGCTCCCTGCCGCTGGGTGATCCCAAGATCGACGAGCTGTTCGTCAAGGCCATGAAGATCTGGTTCGAGGAACTGCCCGTGATCCCGATCACCCAGGCCCGGAAGATCATCCCCTTCGACACCACCTACTGGACGAACTGGCCGACGTTCGAGAACGACTACATCCATCCGCCCACGTGGTGGCAGCATACCCACTACATCATCCACAACCTGAAGCCCGCGAAGAAGTAAGTGGGCAGGTGGTGTTAGTCAGGCATACGCTGGCGGCCCTGGTAGACAGGGCCGCCAGCGATCCAGAGTTGGGTGTCGGGGAGTTTAGGAACAAAACCGGAGATTGGCGAGAAGGGACTCCCTTGCACCTGATCGCCAATCTCCAATTTTTTAACATCAAGAGAATAGGATAGGATAATACACATAACACATATAAAGGCACAGTGGCGCTGTGCCCCGACGACAGGATAGTGCGATCTACTCCAATCGTTCATATTGGCATACACGACAAAAACGTAGGCAACACTTGCGTTGTCCCAACTCTAGTGAAATAATAATTAAGGTAGGGGCGACCGGCTGGTCGCCCCTATGAGAGGATTGTGCTGCCTATTCTAATATGAGCGATTCCGATAGAGCGAAAGCCTTAAGCTCAACTTTA
>DUEN01000149.1 GCA_011176545.1 Caldilineae bacterium
CGTGGAGCGGGAGTGCCGAGCCGTATCTCCGCCCCACGCTACACGCTCCACGCCCTACGCTCCACGTATCATCTCTCACACACGATCCGCACGAAATTCCTCAGAATCGCCAGCCCCACATCATGCGACTTCTCCGGGTGGCACTGGATGCCCCACACCCAGCCGCGCCCCACGACGGACGGATACTCGATGCCGTAGTCCGTGGTGGCGATCACGTCATTTGGGTCCGCCGCGTCACAGTAGTACGAGTGCACGAAGTAGGCGTAGGCTCCATCGGGGATGCCACGCAATAGCGGGTTGGAGCCGTCGTGATGCAACTGGTTCCAGCCGATCTGCGGGATGCGCAATCCCTGCGGCCCGGGGTCGAATCGCCGCACCCGGCCGGGGAGGATGCCCAGCCCCGGCCACTCCCCCATCTCCTCGCTGACGTCGAACAGCATCTGCATCCCCACGCAGATGCCCAGCAACGGCTTGCCCTGGGCGATGGCGTCACGCACCAGCGGTTCGAAGCCGGCTTGGCGGAAGTTGGTGATGCACTGGCCGAAGGCGCCCACCCCCGGCAGCACCAGGCCATCCGCCGCGGCGATGATCGCTGGGTCCGCCGTCAGCACGACCTCCTGGCGGGGGATACCATCCTGCCGGGCCACCTCCGCGGCCGCGCGCTCCAGCGCCTTCTGCACACTGCGCACGTTGCCGATCTCATAATCCATGATCGCGATCACAACTTGCCTCTTCCTCAGAATCCACTATTTGGACGGGGTTCGTTAAAGAGATCCTTTCCATCCGCCCGCGGGACATGTATCGTGATGTAACTACAAAGGTTCCGTCCCTTCACTTAAGATGGAAAGGTAACGATCATACACGAAGATGCGGTTACGTTTGCGCCCAGTAATCTCTCGAGCGATGCCAAGTTCTACCAATACACGCATCCCCTTCGTCGCTGTGGGGAAGGTTAGTCCAGTTCGCCGGGAGACTTCGTTGAGTGTCAGGATTGGACGCTCACACAAGGTATTGAAAATTCGCAGAGCCGTGTTTGCCACGCGTCCTGTATTTTGAACTTTCTGGGCGTCCTCCTTGAACAGTGCGACTAAACGCTGAGCAGTCTCGACGGCGTTCTGTGCGGTTTGCTCCACGCCTTCCAGGAAGAAATCCAGCCACGCCTCCCAATCACCCTCCAAGCGCACAAGATCAAGCAGACGATAATATTCGGCGCGATGTTGCTTGAAATAGAGGCTCAGGTATAGCAGAGGTCTCTGCAAAACACCACCGTGATGCAGGACAAAGGCGATGAGCAGACGTCCAATGCGCCCATTCCCGTCTAAGAAGGGATGAATAGTCTCAAATTGGGCGTGTGCCAAGGCCGCATTGACCAGAGTTGGGTAAGGAGCATTCTTGCCGTTGAGGAAACGCTCGAGGTCGGCCATACATTCTTCCACTGCCTCAGGGGGCGGAGGAACGAATTGCGCGTTGCCAGGTCGCGTGCCTCCGATCCAGTTCTGGGTGCGACGGAACTCCCCAGGAGACTTTTCACTCCCCCGGCCACGTGAGAGCAGAATAGCGTGCATCTCCCGAATCAGACGGTTACACAGCGGAAATCCCTCGCGTAAGCGCTGGATACCATGTTCCAACGCAGCCACATAGTTGGACACCTCCACCACATCTTCAACCGGTACACCCGGCGCTTCTTCTAACTCAAAGAGCAGGAGGTCGGATAGGGACGACTGTGTTCCCTCGATTTGAGATGAGAGAAGCGCCTCACGGCGTACGTAGGCGTAGAGGAAAATATCTGGATCAGGCAAGAGCAGTGTGATACTGTCCAGGCGACCTAAAGCAAGAGTGGCGCGTTCCAGGAGGCGTTGGCGGCGATTCGTAAACTCCAACGGCGGCTTTGGTGGCAAGGGGTAAGGGATAAAGGCGCGCACCGTCTCACCGCTGACTACAGTTATCCGATACTCGCCTGTAAGCCCGCGTTTCATACACACGTGCTCCTTACTTGCCGAAGTTTAAATACAGGCCATCTCTATTAAACGATATAGGTCTATCGCTTAATAAAGTTCGCTTTATCATACCCCAACGCCTCGAGGTTCCGCCAGATTATTTTATCCAGCCACCGCACTTTTTCTGCTGCGCGCGACTCGGCTATCAGGCGTTTCGTCTTTGGTCAGTTCGCGGTGGGTGTGATCCACCATAAGGGAACCCTGCAAAGAAGCGTTACGCCGTCAACGTTCCTTTCGTAGACGGGACCTCGCCCCGCCGGGAGTCCAGCATCGTCGCCTGGTCCAAGGTCCGGCCCAGCGCCTTGAACAGCGCCTCGGCCTGGTGGTGATCATCCCGGCCATACAACACCCGGGCATGCAGGTTCATCCGTCCATGTATCGCCAGCGTCTCCAGGAAATGCGGGATGAGCGACGTGCTCATCCGGCCGATCGCGGGTGTGTGCCACTCCGCCTCGATCACCGCGTACGGCCGCCCGCTAAGATCCACGGCGACGAACGCCAACGACTCATCCATAGGCACATACGCGTGCCCCATACGCACCAGGCCGCGTCGATCCCCCAGCGCCTGGTCCAGCGCCTGCCCCAGGACGATGGCCACATCCTCCACGGTGTGATGCTCATCCACCTCCAGATCACCGCGAGCCGTCACCTCCAGATCGAACAACCCATGCACCGCTACATGGCTGAGCAGGTGATCCAGAAAGCCCACGCCCGTCTGTATACGATGTTGGCCCGTCCCATCCACGTTTAATGTGATCTCGATCTCCGTCTCCCGGGTTCGGCGCTCAACATGAGCGACTCGCGCCATACTTCCCCCTTTTCAATCGTGGAGCGAGGAGCGTGAAGCGTCGAGCGACCCTTCGCTCCACCCTCTCCGCTCCACGCTCCACACCTCACGCTCCACGCTTTCTTGGCTTCCACTTCTCCGGTTCAGCCATCATGAGCGCCAGTTGGCTACAGATATGATCGTAATGATCGCTTAACTCCTTGTGGGTTTCATCAGAGATATACCCAAAACGAAGAGCGAAGTCCAACCAGACGAGGGTCTCAGCTGCCTCAGCATCGGCTTCGCTCAACTTGCTTACGAAATTCCGAGGATAGCGCCGCTTGCGCCAAGCCTCTGCAATGTTCGCACACACGGAGCGGGAGGAACGCCGCACCTGATCGGTCAGGCTATACCGCTCTTCAGTGGGAAACGACTGAGAGATTTCGTAAATCCGAACCGCTGACTCGAAAGCGAGCTGGTACACTCGGAGTTCACGATAATCCTTGACAGCCACGCCTCCTCCTTTCGCTCCACGCTCTCCGCTCTACGCTCCACGCTACACGCGCGCCAGCGCCTCCACCAGCCGATCCGTGTGCTCCGGCCGGCCCACGCTGATGCGGATGCAATCGGTCAGGCCCGGCTTGTTAAAGTACCGAACCAACACACCGCGGGCCTCCAGCGCGTCCCTCAGCTCACGCGCGTTCCGCCCGATCACCCGACATAGGATGAAATTCGCGCGGCTGGGATATGGTCGCAGGAAATCGAACCGCGTCAGTTCCTCCGCCATGCGTTCCCGCTCGGCCACGATCTTCGCCACGTTGGCGCGCAGATACGCCACGTCCTCCAGGCTGGCGATCGCCGCGGCCGCCCCCGCCACGTTCACATTGTATGGCTGCTTGATCTTCCACAGATGCTGGATGATGTTCTCCGGGAAGGCCCCGTAGCCGACCCGCAACCCGGCCAGCCCTGCCCATTTGCTGAACGTCCGTAACACGATCAGGTTCGGATAATCCCGCACCCACTGGATCACGCTGTGCCCGGCGAACTCCGCATACGCCTCGTCCACCACGATCACCACGGGCAGCCGCAGCAGACGAAGCAGGGTCTCATCCGGCGTGAGCGAGCCATCCGGGTTGTTGGGCGAGGTGAGGAAGAGGACCTTGGGGCGCTCCCTCTCCACGGCCGCCTCGATAGCCTCCACGTCAAGGCTGAAATCATCCCCGCGGGGCACCTCGATCACGCGGCCGCCCTGCAACGCGCCGTCGAATGCGTACATCCCGAACGTCGGCGGACAGTTGAGCACGCCATCGCCCGGCCCCACGAAGACTCGCAAAATCAGATCGATCAGCTCATCGGCGCCGTTCCCGGCCAGGATCATCCCCTTGGGCATATCGATGTAGGCGCTAATGGCCTCCCGCAGCGCGTGC
>DUEN01000015.1 GCA_011176545.1 Caldilineae bacterium
ACGAACAACGTGCTGGAAGACCCCAGGGATAGAGTGTGTGATCCGCCACTGACGGCGTTAGGCTGGGAGCAGGCGAGGCGATTGGCTTATCATCTGGCGACCGGCTCACGGTTGGGAACGTCAGATGGAGCACATAGCGGTGGATATGGCATCACCCGGTTGTATTGCAGCCCGATGTGGCGGGCTTTGCAGACGACCTGGCCCGTGGCCGAAGCCTTGGGCCTGGCCCCGGAGGTATGGGTTGCTCTCCACGAACATGGCGGCATCTACCTGGACCACGGAGATGAGAAGGGAATCGTCGGATATCCAGGGAAGACCCGGCAGGAGATCCTGGAGGAGTTCCCCGGATACGTACTGCCGGACGAGATCACCGATCACGGCTGGTGGACCGGCGGCTGGGAGGAGCTGGCGGCCTGCTACGCGCGCGCGGTGAAGGTCGCAGATCGCCTGCGCGAGTGGGCGGGGAGGGATGAGCGCATCGCCCTGATCTCCCATGGGACGTTTATAGATGCGCTGTTGAAGGCGCTGCTTAATCAGTTGCCGGGATATCATCTCTGGTATTCGCACTTTAATACGGGCATTACCCGCATCGATTTTCTGGAGGATGGACGCCTGCGCGTCCGCTATCTCAATCGCATAGAGCATCTGCCTCCTGATCTGATCTCCTGAAAATGCTCATAGGAGCCTAGCGCACTATTGATCTTCGCATGGTGAAAGAAACATGTGGCCATGTCATTTGTTTCGGATAAGCTTCTAGAACCGACGTAGGGGCGACCTGCAGGTCGCCCCTACAGAGCCCCGCTATTTCCTGAAGATCAGGCTTCATATGTTGCTTTATCTAAGCGAAGATCAATGTAGTAGGGGCGCACGGCCGTGCGCCCCTACCATTCGGCCATTCTGGTATGGACGAGGCATACCTCGCCCATACGTGTATCGTGTATGCTAATATGAGCGAAAAGAAAAGGGCGGGGGCGATTCGCGAACCGCCCCCGCCTGAGAACCGCCCTCACTTCAGGATCAGGCTCCCGCTGGCTGGTAATGATCCTGCAGCTTCCTCCCCGAGGCCACCAGAAAGTCCCCCAGGGCTTTAGCGATCCGAGCCTGCACGGGCTGCCTGTGATTCAGCCTCTTGAATCGTAAAGCCTCCTGCGCCTTCCTGAGCCTCTCCTCATATTCCATCCTGCCCAACTCTGCCGCCAATAGAGGGTTCATCATCGTCATCACCTCCCGAAAACCGAAGAAATGGACATAACATAGCCCCACCCGGCACGAGACGACCAGACAGGTGGGGCTTCCTGGGTATTCGATTGTCAGCGTGCAGATGAAGACCCTCGCCTTCCATGCACGCGGGCGGTACTATAGCGCTCTAGGGCAGCCTTGTAGGTAAGCTGGATTACATTTTGGTGCAAAATCCGATGGTCCCTCAGTCTTTGGTCTTTGGACTACTCACTCTATCTAGCCGCTACGTCTGAGGCGAGTAGCACCGCATTCGACCGTGGAGGGCATGTAGGGCGGGTTTCTTACCCGCCATCTTGTGGCCGGTATGGAAACCGGCCCTGCATATTGTGTTCTCCACTTTGCAAGTATGGCGCTTTGGCAACAACCACGGTTAAGTGTGGAGCTACCTCTGGGGTGTGGGCGCAGCACCGTTCAGAAAATTAAGGGGTGCGACAGCGGAACGGGAGGTATAGCACGAAATCGTCGGTCAAGATCGCGGGTTGCCTCAGCAGAGGCCTCAGTGCGAGCCTTGCGGACACCGCTTCCCTGGCGGTGGATTCATCCACCGCCAGGGAAGCTCCTGGCCATCTGCCTGGTTAGGGCAGGGTTGGTGCCTTGCGGCCCCATCAGGCCTACGCAATCCCGATCTGGCTACCGCGGAAGAGCTAGATAGGGCAGGCGCCGGATAGGTACTCTGACGGTGGATAAATCTCATCGCGCCCTGACTCACAGCTACCGAAAACTTTGTGCTATACCCGGAACGGGGATGGTTGGCGCGGCCTCGGATCGGTGCTACAATACTTTAGACGCTTTCTTTAGCGCCCTGGTGACTTCGTGGTGCATCTTCACGGGCACGCTCTGAGATGGACATGATCTCGGATGCTTGGTAAGCGACGAGGGGCTCATGGTACGAGGATTCCCGCGGCGGGTTTGGCTCTTCTTGGCGAAGATGAACGTAGCCGTCACCCTCATGTTCATCATCCTGTTATTGGCCGCCTTCGGCTCCCTCTTCCCACAGATGTCATCGGAGGTGGAGACGGATCCCCTTCTGTGGCTGCATTGGCGGGCCTTCGCCCGGGCCAGATACGGAGCCCTGGGTGACCTCCTGCTTGCTGCGGGCGTGTTTCGCTTCTTCCGCTCCCCGGTTTTCCTTCTCTCGTTAACTTCGCTGGTGATCATCACGATCGTCTGTACGCTTCATCGCTGGCACGGGGTGTGGCGTGATGCCCTTCGCCGGCCAGCGCGCTATTCCGATATGATGGTGCTGGCCTCGCCTCATCGCGCCCGGTTGAACGGCCATCTGGAGGCCTCTGACATCGAGCGTGTGAAGACTTATCTCGACGCGCGGGGATTTCAGGTCCATTCCGAGGTGGTGGACGGCGTCGTCTACCTGCAGGGGGATCGCCATCGGTGGAGCCCTCTGGCGACCTTGGTGACGCATTTGGCGGTATTGCTGTTGCTTATCGGCGTGACCGTGAGCGGGTTGTTCGCCTGGCGTGAGGAGCTGGTCATCAAACCAGACAGGCCGGCCGCCTTGGAGCACGATCGCGAGCTATCCGTGCGCTATGAGAGGTTCGATATCGTGCGTTACCCGGATGGCAGCCCCGCGGACTATAGGGCGAGCGTTGCCGTATATCGGGGTGAGCAACTGATCACCAGGGGCGTGGTGAGGGTGAACGAGCCGCTGAAGTTCAGCGGGATCGCCTTGTTACTTAAGAGCTACGCCCAAGGGGACGAGGGCGATCAGGTGATCCTCCAGGCCGTACATGATCCGGGCTTCGCCACCGTCGTCGCGGGGGGCGTCCTCCTACTGCTAGGGATGCTCGTGAGCTTCTATTTCCCCCGCTGTTGTATTTACGTGCGGGCCGAGCCCGGGGAGGGGATTCGCATAGCCGGAAGGGGCAGCCGATACGCCGCCGATTTCGAACGCGAGTTCAGGGAGCTGGTAGACGAGTTGAAGATGGCTCTAGTAAGCGCAGGAGGTGAGGAGGCGTGACGACGCGCTTTCAGCTTTCGGCGGGCGGCGTGGTATGCCGCCGCGGGGTGGGCGGTCAGCTGGAGGTCGTATTGATCGCCACACAGGGGGGCGAACGCTGGAGCCTTCCGAAGGGATTGGTCGAAAAGGGGGAGTCGCTGGAGGAAACGGCGCTGCGAGAAGTGCGTGAGGAGACGGGGCTGGAGGCTGAGATCGTCGAGCGGCTGGAGCCCATCGAATACTGGTACTGGTGGGAGGAGGACGGGCGGAAGGTGCGTTATCACAAGAAGGTCTACTATTTCCTGATGTGCTGGCGCGGCGGCGACACGGCTGAGCACGACTTCGAGGTCGAGGAAGCGCGCTGGTTCCCCATCGATGAGGCCATCCAGCGGGCGAGCTATCGCTCGGAGCGTCAGATCCTTCAGCAAGTGCGTGAGCGGGAGCCGTTGCCGTGCTGATCGGGTTAGCTTACGTCGCACTGTGGAGCGCGGCCTTGATGTATTTGGCATATACCTGGATGGGCCGCCTGCCGATAGGTCAAGCGGCGACCGGGATGGCGGTCGTGGCCTGGGGATTGCAGACGGCCGCCCTCATCAGGCGCGGGTTGGCGGCGGGGCACTGGCCCCTGACGAACCGCTACGAGGTCGCGCTGAGCATGGCGTGGGCCATCGTCACGGTCTATCTCGTCCTCGAAGCGAACTGGCGCGAGCGCCGGGCGGGGGCCTTCGCCCTGGGGATCGCTTTGCTGGTGGCCAGCTATGCCATCACGCGCCCGGCCGCCGATCGGGCGCTGGCGCCGTTGCTCCCCGCCCTTCGATCGCCCTGGTTCCAGGTGCACGTCCTGAGCGCGGTCGTGGGATACGGGGCATGTGGCGTGGCGGCGGGGTTGGGGATCATGCGGTGGGCCTGGCGAGCGGATGAGGGTAACCTGGGTCTCTCCGTTCGGGCGATCGAGCGGCAAATGGGGCGCGTCGTGGGATGGGGGTTCCCCTGGCTGACGCTGGGGATTCTGTCCGGCGCGATCTGGGCTCAGGGCGCGTGGGGGCGTTACTGGGGGTGGGACCCCAAGGAGACGTGGGCGCTGATCACGTGGCTATGGTATCTTATGATGCTGCACGTGCAGACGTTGCCGCGCTGGCGTGGCCGCCGTCTGTCCGCCCTGACGGTCATCGGCTTCGGGATCGTGCTGTTCACCTTCGTGGGCGTGCCTTGGTTGGTGCGCGTGGTGCGTTTGGAGAGCTTGCATGGTTACTGATAGGCTCTTTGGGAGTGAGGAGGTGATGAGATGTGAGGTGGAAGCTGAGCCGACGTCGGTTCTTGCTCAAGCTGGGCGCCTTGGGGGGGATCGGTCTGGGTATGGCGTCGGGCTTCATCGATCGTCGGTTATGGGAGCGCGATACGAGCGCAGTCATCGTCCCTCCGTCGCCTGCGCCGCCCTCGCGATGGGCGATCGAAGCGCTCCATTACGCTTCCTTCGTTGGGGAAGGTTCGCTGAACTGCGCGGCCTGTCACGAGGATACGGGGGAATCGCTGGAGGTCGCCTATTGCCATACCTCTCACACGGGCACGTATGTGCGTTGTAGTCTCTGCCCTCATCGCTGTATCATAGCCGATGGAGAGCGAGGCCGCTGTCGCGTGCGGGAGAACCGGGGCGGCCGATTGTATTCGATGGTCTACGGCAACCCATGTGCCGTGCATGTTGACCCCATTGAGAAGAAGCCGTTCTTCCACTTCTTACCTCGCGCGGCCGCCTTCTCGTTGGCCACGGCTGGCTGTAATCTCCGATGCCTTTATTGCCAGAATTGGACCATCTCCCAGGTGCCGCCGGAGAAGACGCAGAACGTCGATCTCCCCCCAGAGGCCGTGGTGGAGGCCGCGCGTCGCGCCGGTGCCCCGGTGATCGCCTACACGTACTCCGAGCCGGTCGTCTTCTACGAGTATATGTTGGAGACGGCGCGGCGGGCGCGCGAGGCCGGGCTGCGTAACGTCGTCATCTCCGCCGGGTTCATCAATCCCGAGCCGCTGAAGGCCCTCTGCGAGGTGGTCGATGCCATCAAGATCGACCTCAAGGGATACGACGAGAAGTTCTACCGTGAGGTGTGCAGCGCCGAGCTGAAGCCGGTGTTGGAGGCGATTCGGACGATTTACGAGGCCGGGACGCATCTGGAGATCGTCAACCTGGTGGTGCCCACCCTGAATGACAGCCTGGAGCAGCTGCGGGCGCTGGCCCGTTGGGTCGTGGACGAGCTGAGCCCTGATGTGCCGCTTCATTTCAGCCGCTTCTATCCTCAATACAAGCTGACGAACCTGCCGCCGACGCCGGTGGAGGCGTTGACACGAGCGCGAGAGATCGCCATGGAAGAGGGCGTGAGGTTCGTCTATGTGGGCAACGTGCCAGGCCATCCCGGTAATAGCACGTACTGTCCGAATTGTGGCCGTCCTATCATCGTGCGACAGGGGTTCGCCGTGACGGCATATCACCTAAAGGGGAACGCCTGCGCCTATTGTGGTGAACCCATCCCGGGCGTGTGGTGGCCCGGCGAGCCCCCGAAGTCGCTGATCGTGCCCTTCGGCCCATCCGATTACTGAATCGCGGCGAGGGCGGGGGTGATTCATGGATCGCCCTATGAAAGACAAAGAACCGCGAAGGACGCAAAGAGCGCCAAGGGCTTTCAAAATAGAACGAGGCTGCCTTGCCCTGTGGAACCTGGATAAAGTGGTTGCGGCGGCATAGCGAAGCTGCGCCGCCGCAACCACCACAATCTTTGTGGTTCGCTCTTATTGGCATACACGACACACGTGGGCGAGACATGCCTTGCCCCTACAAAACACGCCTTTAAGGGAGCGGGTGTTGCCTATTCCAATATGAGCGTTGTGGTTAAGGGGGTAGATTGTCCGAGAGGATGTTGAAATGGGAGAGGCGGTTCACAGGCTGACAGAGTGGCTCTTGCTCGTGGCGTTCGCCCTTTCCTGCTGCGGATGTGGCTGCACGGAGCGCGCGCCGTCGCCTGAGATGGCGGAGCTGGCGTCGCCCGGCGCGACGGCATCCGCGCTAGGTGAGCCGACGGCTGACTGGATCCGCCCGCCGGCCATCGCCGGATCATGGTATCCGGATGATCCCTCCGAGCTCGCCCAGATGATCGAAGGGATGTTGGCGGGGGTCGAGCCGATAGACGGGGCCCCGATCGGGCTCATCGTCCCTCACGCTGGATACGTCTACTCGGGCCCTGTGGCGGCTTATGGCTTCAAGCAATTGGAAAACGGCCGCTATGACGTCGCCGTCATCATCGCCGCCGATCACCAGATGCCGGTCTCTCAGCCCATTTCCGTGTGGGCCAAAGGAGGCTTCGAGACGCCGCTGGGTGTAGTGCCGGTCGATGAGGAGCTAGCTCAGGCGTTGGTGGACGCGGACCCCCGCATCTCGTTCGATCCCGACGCTCACCAGGGAGAGCATCCCATTGAGATCGAGCTGCCCTTCCTGCAGAGGGTGTGCCCATCCTGTCGCATCGTGCCGGTGCTCATGGGAGATGACGACGAGGAGACGGTCCAGGCCCTGACCGACGCCTTGTTGAAGGTGCTTCCTGGCCGACGAGCGGTCGTCATCGCCAGCTCAGACCTGGCGCACTATCCATCCTACGACGATGCCCTGCGCGTGGATGGGGCCACGTTGGGCGCCATCGAGACGGAAGATCCGAAGCGGGTGCGGGCCACGATAGAGGCGTTGATGAGGGCTCGCGTCCCCGGGTTAGCCACCTGCGCGTGCGGCGAAGGCCCCATCCTGGTGACGATGCGCGTCGCGGCCGGCCTGGGCGCGGATACGGTGACCGTGTTGCGTTACGCGAACTCGGGCGATTCGCCATACGGCGATCGTGATCGGGTCGTGGGCTATGGGGCGGTCATGTTCTGGCGCTACGAGCCCCCCGATCTGACCGCGGCGCGACGGCGGGAACTCCTCTCGCTGGCCCGTCGAACGCTTGAGATGTATTTGGAAGATGGGGAGATGCCGGATTATGAGACGGAAGATCCCGTGCTGAACCGGCGGGCCGGGGCGTTCGTGACGCTGAAGAGGCATGGCGAGCTGAGGGGATGCATCGGTCATAAGCGGGCGGATACCCCGTTGTTCCGAACCGTTCAGCAGATGGCGGTGGCGGCGGCTGTCGAGGACCCGCGTTTCCCGCCCGTGAAGCGGGATGAATTGGACGAGCTCACCATCGAGATCTCCGTCCTCTCCCCCTTCCATCGGGTAACGGATGTGGAGCAGATCCAGGTGGGCGTGCATGGCCTGATGATCGTCAAGGGAAAGCATCGGGGGCTACTATTGCCACAGGTACCGATCGAGCAGGGCTGGGATCGGAAGACATTTCTGGAGGGGCTGTGCCGTAAGGCTTTTCTAGAGGAGGGGTGCTGGCGAGAGGATGCCGCCCTCTACGCGTTTACGGCGGTGGTGTTTGGAGAGGAGTGAGCGATTTCGCATGAGACGGGGAGATGTAGAGTACCTGATCATCCTGGGTCTGTGCCTCAGCGGGCTCTATGTGGCGACCACCGGGCTGGTGATGGACCTCTTCGGGTTGCATCGCTTCCTCTGGCATGCCTACGCGGGGTATGTCTTCGTCTCGTTGGCCGCATTGCATCTGGCCCTCCATTGGGATCGGGTGACAGCATACCTGCGCCGTCGGTTGGGGAGGTCACGGATGCGCCCACGGCCGGACGTCAGGGCGCGCGAGCTTGAACGGCTCCCATCCGGGCGTCGCCAATTGATCCTGGCGACGCTCACCGGCCTGGGGGGCTTTCTCCTGGGGCGGCTGACCCCTCGCCCTCCGACATGGGAGTCGGCCGATCTGGGACAACGATATCACGCATGGAGCAAGCCGGGCGCGTCCAGCCTGTTAAGCGCGGCCCTGGATTGGGGACCGCGTCCGGAGCCCTATAAGCGTTATCCTGGAGTTCCCCGCGTCGCCCTGCCCGACCCTCGCGGCTTCCGAGGGTTAAGCGTCGAGGAGGCCATCGAGGCACGGCGCTCCCGCCGCGAGTACGCGCCGGGAGCGCTTTCATTAGAACAGCTCTCGCGTCTACTGCACGCGGCCAACGGGATCACCGCGCCTTCGCGGGGCTTTCGATCGGCCCCGTCGGCGGGCGCGCTCTACCCCATCGAGACTTACGTCATCGTCCACCAGGTGGCTCAACTGCAGCCGGGGATCTATCACTATCTCGTGCCCGAACACGCTCTGGAACAAATACGGGTCGGTGATCTGCGATCGGCCGTCACCCTGGCGGGCATCGGCCAGGAGATGCTGGGCCAGGCGCAGGTTTGCCTGGTGCTTTCGGCCATCTTTCAGCGGACCCGTTGGAAGTATCGGGAGCGTGCCTATCGATATATCCTGCTGGAGGCGGGGCATATCGGGCAGAACGTTTACCTGGCGGCCACCTCGATGGGGTTGGGCGCCTGTGCGGTCGGCGCCTTCCTGGACGATATGCTCAACGAGCTGCTGAGCCTCGATGGGGAGGAGGAGGCTACGCTTTACATCATCGCCGTGGGGAGGGTGTGAGGGAGGTGCGGGCCGCCCTGATGGCCGTCGGCTTCACCGCCACCGTCGCGCAGATCGTGCTAATGCGCGAGCTGATGGCGGCGTTCTACGGCAACGAGCTCCTCTTTGGTCTGGTATTGGCCGCCTGGCTGGCCTGGGGAGCCGTCGGGGCGTGGGGGTTGGCCCGGTGGGCGCTGCGCAGACGGCCGGGAAGGCGATGGGTTACCACAGGGTTGATCCTCATGACCATGGCCTTTCCTGCCCAGATCGCCTTCGTGCGCGGCGTCCGTTTGTTGATGGGGATCACGCCGGGAGCTTACGTTGAGCTAGGCCCGATGACCCTAGCCGTGATCCTGGCCGTGGCCCCGGTCACCCTCTTCGGCGGGTTCCTGTTCACGATCGGGACGCGGCTACTGACCCAGTATGGGGAGGTAGCCGGGCGGGCTTACGTTCTGGAGAGCATCGGATCCGTTCTGGGTGGGGCGGCCTTCAGCTTCCTCTTCATCCGCTGGTTGGATCCCTTCCAGATCGCCTGGCTTACCGCGGCCGTGGGTATCGCCGTGGCCGTGAGGATGATATGGTTCGAGCTCCCGACACCGAAGGCTCGGCGTTTCGTCCCTTCCCTCGTCTTCGCCATCTTGTGCGTCGCTGCTTTCCCCGTGGGAAGAGCGCTCCATGATGCCACCCTGCGCTGGCAGTGGCCGGATCTGATCTTCGCGGCCGATTCCCCTTATGGGCGCCTCGTGATCGAGGCACGGTATGGACAGCGTATCTTCTATGAGAACGGCCTGCTGGCCTTTGAGACGCAAGGGACGTTCCCCGAGGAGGTGGCCCACCCGCCGTTGCTGGCCCACCTATCACCGGGGAGCGTCCTGTTGATCGGCGGTGGGGTGGCGGGCGATCTCCGTGAGATCCTCAAGCATCCCGTCGATGAGGTGACCTATGTAGAGCTCGACCCGCTCTTGATCGAGGCCGCGCGAACTTATCTGCCTCCCGATGAGGCGGCTGTTTTGGGGGATCCGCGTGTGCGGCTGGCCTACTCTGACGGCCGGTTATACGTGAAGCGGGCACGTCGGGGCTTTGACGTGGTTATCCTCGATCTGCCTGAGCCGGCCACCGGCGCGCTCAACCGTTTTTACACGCGGGAGTTCTTCACCGAGGTGCGCGCGATCTTGAACCCCGGCGGCGTGTTCTCGTTGGGGCTTCCCTCGGCCGAGAATTACTGGAGCCCGGAATTAGCCCGGCGAAACGGCAGCGTCTACCACACATTGCGATCGGTCTTCCCCTATGTCGTCGTGTTGCCTGGCGAGCACAATTTCTTCCTGGCCTCTGACCAGCCGATCCCGACGAACCCCTCCGTGTGGATTGAGCGAATGGCCGCGCGCGGCGTGAGGACGCGCTGGGTCACGCCGGCGTATATCGAGTACCTCCTCTCTACGGACCGCTTTCAAGGGGTGCGACAGGAGTTAGAGACCACCTGGGATGTGCGTATCAACCGGGATCTATCCCCCATCTGTTACTACTACGATCTCGTCCTGTGGCTTTCGCTGTTCCATCCAGGGCTGCGTGGCCTCTTCGAGGTGGCCGATCGGTTCAACCTGTGGTGGATCGCCGTCCTCCTGGCGCCCGTCGTCATCCTGGGGCGATGGCGAGGATGGGGGGTGCCTTTGTCCATCGCCGGTATCGGGCTGGCGGAGATGATGCTGGAGGTGGTGATCCTGTTCGCCTTTCAGGTGTTGCACGGCTACGTCTATGCCGAGGTCAGCCTGATCGTGATGGCGTTCATGGGAGGGCTCGCGTTGGGGGGAGGGGCCAGCAACCGGATGCTGGCATGGTGGGGTGATGAGGATAGCCTCGCGTTCCGGGCCAGGTGGGCGCTCATCGCCGTACAGGCGATCGTCGCTTTCTATAGCGGCCTCTTCCCGTTCCTCCTGCGACTGCCGATCCCGGCTCCCGCGCTCGTGTTCCCTCTGCTCGCCCTGGGGGCGGGGTACCTGACGGGCATGGCCTTTCCGTTGGCCGTGGCGGCCGTTCGAGGGGAGCCCGGCCGCGCTGCGGGGATGCTCTACGGAGTCGATCTGGTAGGCGGATGCCTGGGCGCGGTGCTGGGTGCGGTCTTCCTCATCCCCGTGTTGGGCATCCCGCAGACATGCGCGGTGATCGCGCTGATGGGGATAGCCGGAGTGGCGACCCTGATCTGAAGGGGGGCCTGATGCCAGAGCGCGCTGGGGAAATGGGATCAGATCAGCTCGCCCATATTGGCATACACGACGAAAACGTGGCAACGCATGCGTTGTCCTTACTCGGTGAGAAATAGTAGGGGCGACCGGCCGGTCGCCCCCACTAGAGGATGTGCTGCCTGGGAGTGGATCGGCTTGACAGCCGGGATAGTGCCGCCTAGGATAAGGGGAGCTGGGCAATCCTTATATCAACCGAGGAGGTAAATCCATGGAGTATCGCACGCTGGGACGGACGGGAGTGCAGGTGTCCTGCCTGTGCATGGGGACGATGACCTTCGGACGAGAGGCGGACGAGGAAACCTCGGCGGCGATGTTCCACCGCTGTCGTGAGGTGGGCATTAATTTCTTCGATACGGCTAACGTATATGCCGAGGGGCGCTCCGAGGAAATCCTGGGCAAGCTGATCAAGGGGTGTCGTGATGAGATCGTGTTAGCGTCTAAGGTTTGCTTCCCGGTGGGGGAGGATGTCAACGCGCGCGGCCTGTCGCGTCGTCACATCATGCTGGCCGTTGAGGATAGCCTGAGGCGCCTCGGCACGGATTGGATCGATATCTACTATGTGCACCACACGGATCCTAAGACGCCGATGGAGGAGACCCTGCGGGCGCTGGATGATCTGGTCCACCAGGGGAAGATCCTGTATCCGGCGGTCAGCAACTGGGCGGCCTGGCAGATCGCCAAGGCCCTGGGCATCTCGGAGCGGGAGGGCCTGGCGAAGTTCGTATGCATACAGCCCATGTATAACCTAGTAAAGCGCCAGGCCGAGGTGGAGATCCTGCCGCTGGCCATGTCGGAGCAGTTGGGGGTGGTGCCTTATAGCCCGTTGGGAGGCGGCCTGTTGACCGGGAAGTATGGCACGAAGCAGCGCCCTCAACAGGGGCGCCTGGTGGAGAACCCCATGTATCAGAAGCGCTACGGCGATCCGGTGTATTATGAGATCGCCGAGCGGTTTACCCAACACGCCCGGGAGCGGGGAGTGCATCCCGTCTCGCTGGCGGTGGCCTGGGTGATGTCCCATCCGGCCGTCACGGCGCCCATCATTGGCGCGCGCAACCTGGAGCAGTTGGAGCCGTCGTTGAAGGCGCTGGAAGTGCCCATGACGCCGGAGTGGCGTGCGGAGATCTCGGCGTTATCCATCGAGCCCCCGCCACCGACCGACCGCACCGAGGAGAAGGGATGATCGTAACTGGGTAGGGACCATGCGCGCTTTCGTGACGGGCGGGACTGGATTCATCGGAGGGGCGGTCGTCAGGCGCCTGCTCGCGGCCGGACACCAGGTTCGAGCGTTGGTGCGTCCCGGCGCCGATACTCGCCAGTTGGACGGCCTGCCCGTGCAGCGAGTGATGGGAGACCTGCGGGACATCGAAAGCCTGAGGAAAGGGATCACGGGCTGCGACCAGGTTTTCCATGTGGCTGCCCTATACTGCTATTGGGGGCACCGATGGGAGGAGTTCTACGATATCAACGTGGAGGGGACGCGGCGGGTCCTGCAGGCTGCCTGGGACGAGGGGGTCCAACGCGTCGTCTACACCAGTTCCGTGGCCGTCCTGGGTATTCCTGAGGACGGCTCGCCTGCCACGGAGGAGACGCCCAGCACGCTGGAGGAGATGATCAGTGACTACAAGCGCTCCAAGTTCCTGGCGGAGGAGGTCGCGCGTGAGTTCGCCCAACGGGGGCTGCCGGTGGTCATCGTGAATCCCACCACGCCGGTCGGCGTAGGGGATCATAAGCCCACGCCGACCGGCAAGATCATCGTGGATTTCCTCAACGGACGGCTGTTCGCGTACGTGGATACCGGGTTGAATATCGTGGACGTGGAGGACGTGGCCACGGGGCATCTATTGGCTGCCGAACGTGGGCGTGTAGGGGAGCGGTACATCCTGGGCGGTGAGAACCTGACGCTGAAGCAGATCCTGGACATCCTGGCTGAGGTCTCTGGCAGGCCGCCGGTGCGCCTCCGCATCCCACATGTGCTGGCGCTGGCCTGGGCTTATGTGGATGTGACCTTAGCCCGGATCTACCCGCGGCATGTTCCCGCTGCCACGCCGGAGACGGTGCGGCTCGCCCGGAAACCCATGTACTTTGATGCCAGCAAAGCCGTGCGTGAGCTCGGATTCCCCCAGACGCCGGCCCGCGAGGCGTTGCGCAAGGCGGTCGAATGGTATCGAGCCCACGGGTACGCACCGTGAAGGCAGAAGCACATCCTGCGCCGAGGACATGAGATCACCAAGAAAGCGTCCATGGCCCTTCATCGTATGGATCAGTATCCTATCCGTCGGCTTCATCCTGCTCTGCATCATCTCGTTCATCGTCATCACGCATGTGAAGCGGCGGCCGGGTGAAGACGTCCCGGTCAGGTCTATCCCGAATAGCCCCTTCTCCGCTTCCATCCCCGACGATGAGAGGCTCATCCGATATCGTCCCGTGGCCCAGCCTACCCCAATAGCGCACGTGCCGATCCCCCAGCACCCGTTCATGGCTTCCAACGCGGGCAATAACATGCACAATGACGCCTACATGAGCGACACCTACGAGGCTAGCGGGCCGTTGGGGATAGCGCCACGGGTCAGATCGAGAACGCAAGGCTTCGGCGGCTATGGGACGATCACCTACGACCGCGCGGGGCGGCTGGTCGCGGTTTATAGCAACGGAAGGGGCTTTCAACTGGAGCTCATGGACCCATATACGCTGCAGGAGCTGGCCTCCTATGATCTCCCCTCGCGACCCTGGTATTTCCTCCTGCAAGGCGTCATGCCCTGGGAATATATCGGCGCGGGGATATACTTCTATCTGGATCATGAGGATCGCGCCGTGATCCCCACGACGATCAATACCGTCCAGATCGTTCAGGTCCCCAGGCCGGGTAGCGACGAGGGCTTTAAACTGATACGGGAGTACGATCTCGCCGAGTATGTCGTGCCCATGCCGTGGCCCAAACAGGACAGCGTGGCGTGGGTGTTGCCGGATTGGAGCGGGGCCTACTACTGGTTCGCGACCACGCAGGGTGTTGTGGGCACCATCGAGAGGGAGACTGGCACCGTCCGTACTATACGTCTGCAAGGGGAGCTCATCGAGAACTCCTTCGCCGTTGGCGAAGAGGGGGTCTTCATCTTATCCGACCGCGCGTTGTACCGATTCAGCCAGAATGGCCACGGGGAGATCATCACGGATTGGCGCCTGGAATACGATCGAGGCCGCCAGAAGAAGCCGGGCGTGATCACCCGTGGCTCTGGGGCATCGGTGACCCTAGTAGGCGGGTTGGACGGCTTTGTCGTCATCACGGACAACGCGGAGCCCAGAATCCGCCTGCTGTTCGTCAGACGCTCCGACGGGGCTGTGGTGTGTAGCCAGCCTCTATTCCAGGAAGGCAGAAGCGCCACGGACATCTCGGTGATCGGGTTCGAGCACGCGGATGCGAACGGGAGAGGCAAGGGTGTGTATTCGGTCATCGTGGAAAACAATTGGGGCCGCCACTTCTTCCCCATCGCCCGCCCCGAGCCTGGCATCACCCGTGTGGATCTCATACGCCATGAGGATGGCTCTTATACCTGTAAGACTATCTGGTCGAGCAACGAACGGCATTTCGGCGTGTTCAAGCTGTCCCTCGGCAATGGCCTGCTGTATCTCTACTTCAGGATGGGATCTCCCCCGAACCCCAGGTGGTACCTCTCCGCCCTGGATTTCGCAACCGGCGAGACGGTGTACAGGGTGTTAGTGGGGACGGGCCTGGGATACGATAATTGGGCTGGCTCCCTCTTCCTGCATCCCGATGGCGGGATCGCATATGCCACCACGATCTTTGGGCTGGTCATGATCCAGGATGCGGCCGTCCCCTGAAGGAGAGGTCACCGCTCCCCCATCATCGCGGACAGGCGATCACTGGGTGTGAAGGAGAACAACACGCCATGATCCAACGTCTTGCCCCTCATGTGGAACACCCTCTGGCCCTGGGATCATTCCGAAGCTGGCTCAGGTTGCTCAAGGGGAGCGGCGGCATCGATCGAGAGTTCTTGCCGCGCGTCTTCTTCGTCACGCTTTCCACCTTTCTGACGAGCCCATTGAGGCGTTATGAGTCACTTCGATACGATGCTGCCATCAAGAGCACGGCGATCCATCCTTCCCCTATCTTCATCATCGGCCATTGGCGCAGCGGAACGACCTTTCTGCACAACCTCCTATGTCAGGATGAGAACTTCGGCTATGTCTCCACATTTCAGGCCATGGCACCTGGATTCTGCCTCATCGGCGAGAGGGTGCTCAAACCGCTGTTGGCCGATGTGGTGAGGAAGGTCCATCCCACCAGGTTGATCGATAACATCCCGCTCTCCCTCGATGCGCCGCAGGAGGAGGACTTCGCGATCGCTAATATGTCACCTTATTCCTTCCTACACCTCTTTACATTCCCTCGACAGGCACCGTTTTTCTTCGGGCGGTATGCCTTGCTCGATGGCCTGTCCGGACATGAATTGGCGATGTGGAAGAAGGTCTACCTGATGGTCTTGCGCAAGGCCACATTAAAGGCGGGCGGGAAACCTCTGGTGCTCAAGAGCCCGGCCGGCAGCGGACGCATCAGGACGCTCCTGGAGCTTTTCCCAGATGCTAAATTCATCCACATCTATCGTAACCCCTATCGCGTCTTTCTCTCTACGATGTGGGCGTACAAGACGGTGCTGCCTAAGTCTCAGGTCCAGAAGGTCAGCCCGGAGCAGATCGAAGCCTATGTTTTGAAGTTCTACGCCCGGCTCATGCGTCGATTACTGGCTGATAAGGCGTGTATACCAGCAGAGAATCTGGTGGAGGTACGCTTTGAAGACCTGGAGGCGGCGCCCATGGAGCAGTTGCACAACATATACGAGGGCCTAGGCCTGCCGGGGTTCGCACGGGCGGAGCTGGCCTTTCGCGCTTACCTGGCCTCGGTGGCGAACTATCAGAAGAACCGATACGAGTTGACGGACGAGACCATAGTAAAGGTGAACGACCACTGGCGATTTGCGTTAGAGGCCCTGGGCTATCCTCTGCTTGAGCCTTCGTCACCACCTCGACCGAAGAAGCTACGGCGCGTGACGATTCGCATCCCGTCGCCTGGTGGCCTGATGGCATAATAGAATAGAACGGAGGTGCCCATCATGCCGCTCCCCATGTCCATCAATCTCAAGATAGCCCGCCATTTAGCCCTGGCCCGGTTGCGTAAAAACTCGGCGCGGGTGCCGATTGTGCTCATGTTGGAACTGACACATGCTTGTAACCTGCACTGCGCTGGTTGTGGACGCGTTCGCGAGTACGCTGACACCAAGCATGTTCGACTGAGCCGAGAGCAGGCCCGCGCCGCGATGCTGGAAGCGGACACGCCGGTCGTGTCCATCAGCGGCGGCGAGCCCCTGCTGCTCCCTGATGCCCCGGCCATCGCCTCCGATGCTCTGGAGCTGGGAAGAGTGGTTTATTTCTGTACCAACGGCCTGCTCCTGGCTAAGCGATTGAAGGAGTTCACGCCACACCCGCGATTCTATTTTAACGTGCATCTCGACGGCCCACCGGAGATCCACGACGCGCTCACAGGACTCCCTGGCGCGACGGAACGGGCGTTAGCCGGGATCCGCCAAGCGAAAGAGGCCGGTTTCCATGTGACCACTAACACTACCATCTATAGCCATACGCCCGTCGAGAGCATCGTGGCGCTTTTCCGCCAGTTGGCGGACATGGGCGTAGACGGCTTCATGATCGCGCCAGGCTATCACTATGAGGTGGGTATCCCGGCCGCCACGTTGAATCGCCCTGCAGCTCATGAGTGGTTTCGGGCTTTACACGCCCTTTGGGGAGATAAACGGCTGTATCACACGCCGTTTTATCTGGAGTTCCTGCGCGGCGAGCGCCAACTGAAGTGTATGCCATGGGGCACGGTGACCTACAACCCGCAAGGCTGGAAGCGTCCATGCTATCTCCTTACGGACGAGCATGTTCCCACCTTTGACGAGCTGATGGACGGGACCGACTGGGAGGCTTACGGCCCGGGGCGTGACCCGCGATGCGCTGACTGTATGTTGCATAGTGGCTTTGAGCCCGCGGTGATGGATAGCCTTCACAGCATGCACGACTGGTGGCAATTGATACGCTGGCAGTTGGGGAAGTGATCATAGGGATTGGGTGGGCCAGGATTGCACGATCGCGCGTGCGATCCTGCCCAGGATGGGGGCTAGGACCCGCGTCCGATAGGCGAGGCGCAGCAGGAGAGGGATCGATCGAGGTCGCGTCAGGAGCCTCCATGCCAGATGGCCCGGATGGACACGGCCAAAGGGATCGAGCGCGTTCCCCAGGTCGGGCAACGATTCGTCGGCTGTGTCCAGAATGACGCGGGCGTGGGCGAAGGGGATGTGATGCGTCCACGCCCAAGAGGCCAGGGGATAAGCCTCCATCTCCACCGCTAATGCGCTGGAGCCCCGGGCGGCCTCTTTGCTCTCTGGCGTCAATAGCGGCTCGGAGACGGTGAGCAAGGGGCCGACCTTTGCGTCGGGAAGGGGCACGACCGTGCACGGGATGCGTTGGCCCTGTAGGTTCTGGGTGACATCGGCCAGCACGATATCGCCAACCGCCAGGTCAGGGTGCAGGCCGCCCGCCCAGCCGACCAGGGCGATTCCTCTCAATGAGCCTGCTGCATCCTCTAACCTTCCGCAAAGCGACCGCACAGCGTCAGCCCCTATGCCGCAGGTCCTCAGCTTGACGTTGCCGCTGGGCAGCATATCCGCTATGGCTGCTCGAACCGCGGCATATTCGGAGAGCGTCGGGGTGACGAGCAGGATCGGCGTTACCATCGTTCATACCGCACCAGCTCGGCCAGCGGTTTGCGCTCTTTGGGACGGGGCTCGTCGGCAGGATATCCTAACGGCGTGAAGACGACCGGTTCCACATCCTCGGGTAGACCCAGCACCTCGCGGGCGGCAACGGGATCAAACGCCGCGATCCAGCACGTGCCCAGTCCTGCATTGGCTGCCGCCAGGATCAAATGATCCATGACGATGGCGACATCCACGTCGGTATACCGTTTCCCATCCCTGCGCACCCATCCCTCTGAGAGCACGGCGCAGGCGCAGATGACCAGGGGTGCCTGTACGAACCAGTCTCGGGGATAGATGCGTTTAAGCTCCTCCTCCCGGCCGGCGGTGTGGATCACGATGAGCCTAAAGGGTTGTCGGTTGGCCGCCGTCGGCGCCAGTCGGGCGGCTTCCAGCACTTGCTGTAGTTTCTCATCCTCCACCGGATCGGGCTTGTAGGCTCGCACGCTGTACCGTTTGGTGATCAATTCGGTGAATTCCACGGTGTCTTCCTCCCCCGTATGAGGCGTTTTCCCCCGTTATAGTTCCTCCAGTCCTGGTATATGCTCTCGCAGGATACGATAATAGTCCTCCCTTGTCAGCGGGCATTGGACCGCATCAATGAATTCGGCCGTCCGCAGTCGCATCTGCTTCGCCATCTGGCTCACATGATAGCGGCTCAGTTCTCGTCCCCCATGGGAGATGTAAGTGCGGACGACCAATTTGCCTCCTATCCATAGCCGATAGACGTGGTGATGCGTTTCCGTCTTCTCGAAGCCTAGCTTGTTTACCAGAGCGTGGTCTACCTGGCGGGTCTTCAAGACGGCCATCAGGCTCTCATCGTACTCTCGGTGTCCTCGGCGAAGATCTGACGCAGGAAGTCTAGGTGCTCTTGGAGGTGGCCGGCCAGGTGATCGGCATGGGTCAGGAGATCTTCGTAGTAATCTCGCACGGCCAGCCAGTAATCTTCCCGGGCCTCGTCCAGTGTTCTCCCCACGCCGTATAGATCCAGGATATCGTCGCTGACGAAGTACTGATCCCCGTCAAATCGTATACGGACCGGGATGCCGTGTATCTCGTCGTTGATCCCAGCTTCCGCCAGCAGGGCCATAAGTTGCTTATATTCCGCCGCGCTGATCAAGGCTGCCATGGCCTTGCCCCGACGCTCTACCACATAGCGCTCTCCACCGAAAGCCACCCGATTGACCAGCTCTGAGAAGCTTTCGCGCGCCTTCGCTATGCCTATGGTCTTCTCCATGTCCATCTCCCATGAACCAGACGAACTGTACAATTCGCCTCATTGTATCACGAGCGGGACAAACAGACAATCCAGGGGAGCACTTGCCGTGCTTATCTCTGGCTCGCTGAGGTATCAGCCAGGTAGGCTTCGATATCGGCCAGGGTGCCCTGGAACGGGCCGGGGCGTTCCATCTTCAGGGAGGTCACGGCGGCGGCGAAGCGGAGTGCCTCCCCCGGAGGCGCCGACAGCCGTTTGGCCAGGTAGGTGGCGAAGCAGGTATCGCCCCGTCCCGTGCGGCCCTCTAACGAACGAGGGCGGAAGGGGGCTTCGTAGAACGCGCCGTCGGCGTACAGCAGCACCCCTTCGGCGCGGGTGAGGAGCAGTTCCCTGGGGCCATAGCGGGCCAGTTCCACCAGTGCCTCTCGGGGATCCTCCTGGCCCGTAAGCACCTCGGCCTCGGCCTGGTCCAGCTTGAGCACATCGACCAACGCCAGCCCGCGCTCCTTCTCCGGCCAGTCGATGGAGATCAGGTCGTCGCCCCGGGGGACGCGCACGAACCCCTGAACGTCCAGGGCCAGTGTACCCCGGCCGGCCAACCTTTCGAGCAGCTCTAGGCTCACCTCGCCGGCGATGATGGGGCCGACCAGCCACACCTTGGCGTCCACATCGGGGATCTCGTCTATCTGAAAGGGGCCGGCGAACCCCAGCGGGCGACAGATGCGCCGATCCATGTCCGGAGTAATGTACGTGTTCTCGATGCCGGACGTCGCCGGGGCCGGCGTGGCATACACCTCCACACCAGCCTCTCGCACCTCGTCCAGCCGCGGGAAGTCATCCGGGTGCAGCCGGGTGACGATGGCGACCTTGTATCCCAGCCGGGCCAGGGCGATGGCCCCGTAGTAGACGGAACCGCCGGACGAGATCTGCACCTGGGATCCAACGACGATCTTGTCCTTGGCAAAGTGGCCGATGAATACCACGTCGTAGCTCATGCGCGTCTCCTATCGCATGGTTCGCAGCGTCTGGACGTACATCTGGATCGCCCGCTCGATCTCCGCATGGGCGCGCGTCAGCCCTTCCCATCCCAGGGGCTTGACCTCGACCTGTTCCAGGTCCTTGTAGACGCTGAAGAAGTGTGCCACTTCATCCAGGAAGTGGGAGGGAAGGTCTTCGAGCGAATGGTAGCCGTCGAACAAGGGGTCCGTGTGGGGCACGGCCAGGATCTTATCATCCAGCTTGCCGCGATCCTCCAGGTGGAAGATGCCCAGTGGGCGGGCCTCGATGACGCAGCCGGAGAAGGTCGGCTCGTTGGTCATCACCAGAACATCCAGTGGATCGCCGTCATCGTGCAACGTGCGGGGGATGAAACCATAATCCCCCGGGTAGTGTAGGGATGAGTATAGCACCCGGTCCAGCTTGATGAATCCGCCTTGTTCGTCGTATTCATACTTGTTCCGTGAGCGCCGGGGGATCTCCACGACGACGTAGATCACGTTGGGCACGTCCGGCCCTGGCGGTAGCTCTCGCCACAGGTTCATAACGGGCATAGTACGGTATCTCCCTTCGCTCCACTTGTGACGGTGAATTCACGTCCGTCTTTCGGGGGATGTGACACCGCGTCGCCTCGGGGCGCGTTCCGTGTCTGAGCGTTCGTTTCCGACAGGCGATGGGACAGATTACGGGAATTATACAATGAACACTTCCGCTTGCGAAGATCAGAACTCGATCTTGCGACGGTGGAGCGCGACGCTCTCGGCCAGCCCGATGGCCATGAGCATCGTCATGAGGGAGCTGCCGCCATAGCTGACGAAGGGAAGGGGAATCCCGGTCACGGGCATCAGTCGCAGGTTCATGCCGATGTTCACCGCGCTCTGGAAGAAGATCAGCGTGGTCACCCCTATGGCGATGGAGCGGCCGAGGGGATCACGGGCCCGCTCGGCGATGCGGATCAGGCGAAACAGCAGGATGAGGATCAACAGGATCAGGAGCACGGCCCCGACGAAGCCAAGCTCCTCGGCGATCACCGAGAAGATGAAATCGGTGTGGCGCACCATGAGGAACCGGAGCTGGCTTTGGGTCCCCTGGCCGTAGCCTTTCCCCAGCAAGCCTCCGGATCCGATGCTGATCAGCGCCTGATAGACGTTGTAGCTTCCCGCCGGGTCCTTTTCAGGGTGGAGGAAGAGCAGGATGCGGGCGCGCATGTAGTCCTCCAGGGACATCCATATCACCGGCAGGGCGGCGATCCCCGTGGCGCCCAATACGGCGATGTGGAGGACGCGCATCCCGCTGAGCAGGATCATCACGCCTCCAATGACGGCCACCGAGATGGCCGTGCCCAGGTCCGGCTCCAGGTAGATGAGGATAACCGGCGGGGCCAGCAAGACCAGGGCGAACAGCACGTAAAGCGGCCGTCGCATCTTCTCCTCGTGATCGGACAGGAAGCGTGCCATGACCAGGATGATGAGGACCTTGGTGAGCTCCGATGGCTGCAGCGGTACGATGCCCAAATTGATCCATCGCTGCGCGCCGCCCATGGTCATGCCGATGGCATCCACGGCCAGGAGGAGCCCGATGAGCACCAGGTAGATGGGCTTTTGCAGGTTGCATAGCCAGCGGTAGTCGATCAGCGCCAGCGTCAGCATGACGCCCAGCCCGACCAGGCCGTAGATCGCTTGCCGGCGCGGGAGCTCCTGTAGAGAGGGGGAATTCGCGGTCGCAGATCGGATCATCGCCACGCCGTATACCATGAGCAAGAGGACGGCCAGCAACAGGATGAAATCAAAATCCCGCCACGTCCTTCGCTCGTTCATGACCGTGTACCTTTTTTGGGGGGCTCCGCGGGCGCGGCCTCCTCCTCGACGGGGCCACCAGGTTCCGAGGGGTAGAAATACGCCTTCAGGATCTCAGCCGCCACAGGGGCCGCGACCTCCGATCCCTCGCCGCCGCCCTCGATGAAGACGACCACGGCGATCTCCGGATCCTGATAGGGCGCGAAGGCCGTGAACCAGGCGTGGGTGGGCAGGTTGCCCTTCTCATCGCGCTTGCCGGGATACTCCGCCGTCCCCGTCTTGCCGGCCACCTCGATGCCGGGCACATCGGCTCGGTGTCCCGTGCCCCCTGGCCAGTGTACCGCGCCGTACAGCCCCTGGCGCACGATTTCCAGGTTCTCCGGCGAGATGGGAAGCTCCCGGATGAGTTGGGGCTGAAAGTCGCGGACGACCTGTCCCTCGGCATCGATGATCTGGTAAACCAGTTGCGGTCGGTAAAGATAACCACCGTTGGCCACTGCCGCCGTCGCGTTGAGGATCTGCAGGGGTGTTGCCAGGACGAACCCCTGTCCGATGGCCATGTTATAGGTGTCGCCCGTGACCCAGGACTCCGCCAGCGTGATCCGCTTCCATCGGGAGTCGGGGACCAGGCCCGGGTTCTCGGCTGGCAGATCGATGCCCGATAGCTCCCCCAATCCAAACTCGCGGGCATAGTAGGCCAGCAGGGGCTCGCCCAACCCCCGGAACTCCTTGTATCCCCCGGCGACAACGTAGAAGAACACGTCGCAAGATACGGCCAGGGCCGCCGTGATGTTAACATCCCCGTGGCCGCGGCCGTACTTGTGGATCCAGCAGTAGAAGGGTTGAGCCTGTGAGGGGTCATCGGGGAAGTACTGGTTCGGCACCCACAGGACGCCTTCGTCATGGATAAGGGTCTTAGGCGTGATCACCTTCTCCTCCAGGGCGGCGGCGGCGGGGATGATCTTGAAGGTCGAACCCGGGGGATAGAGCCCGCTGATGGCGTGGTTAACCAGGGGACGGGCCGGATCGCTCAGCAGGGCCTTGTACTCCTCGACGCTGATGCCTCGCGCGAAGAGGTTGTTATCGTACGAGGGAAGGCTCACCATGCCCAAGATCTCGCCCGTCTTGGGGTTCATGGCGATGGCGACCCCGGACCGTGATCCCGCCTTTTCCAACCCTTTGCGCAGCGCGGCCTCCATGGCCGTCTGCAGCGCCAGGTCAATAGTCAGGATCAGGTTATGGCCGGGCACGGGCGGCTTGATCTCCGCCACGGTGCGGATCTCTCGCCCGAAAACGTCAACCTCGATGAAGCGGCTGCCCGCCCGCCCACGGAGCTCGGATTCATACGTGTACTCCAGGCCGGTGAGCCCCACGAGATCGTTGGGGTTATACCCCTTCTCCTCGTATACCTTCGCCTCCGCCTCTGGGATCGGGCCCATATATCCCAAGATGTGTGCCGTCAGTGGCCCGGCGATGTATTCCCGGATCGGCTCGATGATGAGGTGAACGCCTGGGAGCGTGTGTCGCATCTCCTCGATCTGAAAGGCGAGGTCACGGTCCACCTGGGTGGCGACGGGGATCGGCCGGTAGGCGGCGCCCCAGCGCGCCTTTTCCACGTGTTCGCGCATCTCCCGTTCGCTGAGCAAGAGCCGGAAGCGCGGGAGCGCGTTCCCGAGGGGAGGCAGTTGGGTGATGGCCCCGGTCGGCTCCTCTGGCGCGCCCAGCAACTCGGCGAGGCGGTGGATGACCGCGGCGGCTTCTTGCTCATCCTCGGGCAGGTCCGCCGGGACGATGGCGACAGCGAAGGAGGGGCGGTTGCGGACCAGGATATGCCCGTTGCGATCGTACATCACGCCGCGCGGCCCGGGCACGGTCACCTGGCGGAATCGGTTGCGGTCGGCCAGCACCCGATACATGGTCCCCTGCTCGATCTGCAGGCGCCATAGCTGGCCGATCATGGCCAGGAATACCGCGACGATGACGATGCGGTATATCCCCAGGCGTAGCAGGTGCGTGGTTCGTTCTTGGCGCATCGTGTCACCACTCCAGTTGTTCTCGCCCGGTGGCCCGATGCAGCCATCGCATCGCGGGGAAGACGATGGGAGTGAACAGGGATGTATACAGGGCCGACGGGATGACGACGCGCCACACCGCGGCCAACGTCGCGGCCGGGTGATGCCCCATCCGCAGGAAGAACAGATAGAGCAGGCCGTGTAGCAGCCCCGCGGCAGCCACCGCGAGCATGACCAGCACGATATGCTCCTGGAACACGCCGGCCTCCAGCAGGCTCGCCAGGAAGGCCACGATGACCAGGCTCAGGGATGAGAGGCCAAAGGGGCCGCCGGAGAGGACGTCGATCCAGAGCCCCCCGACGAAGGCCCAGGCCAGCCCTTCGCCCATGCCGCGCAGGAGCGCCCAGCTCACCACCGTCAGCAGGACCAGGTCAGGATGGACGTTCAGGATGGCGATGCGAGGCAGGAGGGTGGCCTGGAGGACGGCTAAGAACCCCAACAAAGGAATGAAGAGCAAGGGCGTCATAATATCGTTGCTCGCATCCCAGCTATGGGCTGGAGAGGTCTTCGATCCCCTCGACGGGGACGAAGTCGGTGATCACCAGCACGTGCTCCAGCTGGCTGAAGTCCACTGAGGGGCGCACAATGGCCTTTTGGAACATCTCGTAATCCCGCTGGCGGACGGCCATGATCTGCCCGATGACCAGGTTGCGAGGGAAGTGGCCGCCGAGGCCAGAGGTGATCACGATCTCCCCGGGAGTGACGGCGGCATCTTGGGGGATGTAGTTCATAACCAGTTCTCCGCCAGCCTGTCCCTCGACGAGGCCCGTTAGCCGGGAGCTTTGGATGAGCGCGTTCACCGCGCTGGCCGGATCGATGAGCAGCAAGACCTGGCTGGTCGTGCTGTTCACCTTGCTGATGCGTCCTACCAGCCCGCGCTCGGTGACGACGGGCATACCCTCGCGAATGCCGTGTTCCCGACCCACGTTGATCAGCAGGTAGTTCGAGAGGTTCGTGGGATCACGGCCGATGACGCGGGCCACCACCTCCGCGCCGCGGAATTCCAGGAAGGGATGGCTTTGGGCGAAATGCAATAAGCGACGTAGATTCGCGTTCTCCGCTTCCAGCTCTTTGAGCTGCACATTCTCGATGATGAGGCTATTGATGCGGGCCTCCAGTTCCGCGTTGCGCTGGCGTAGTGTGCGCAGATCCCTCACGGTGGTCACAATACTGCCGACCTGATCGGCGACGTCGTTGATCCCCTCCTGCACCGGTGCCATCCCCTGCAAGAGCACATCTCGGGCTGGCCCCAAGTATCCCATAGCATACAGCCCCATCGCCAGCAGGCTGAGGCTCACGAAGAAGCTCAGCCAAGCCAGGCGATGGCGAGGTCGCCTGACGAAGGCGCCCTTTTCAGTCCAGGCCAGGGGCTGTTCCAACGGGCGATTGCGCATCATAGGCTCTTCCAGTGAGGTGTGGTGCACCTCGCTCCTAGTGGATCGTGCTGCCCCGTTGCAGGCTGGTCAGCGTCTCGCGGTAATATTCAGGCCTCTCCAGGATCATCCCCGCGCCGCGGGCCACGCAGGTCATGGGATCCTCGGCTACGTAGACCCGCATCTTGGTCTCCTCGCTCAGGCGCACGTCCAGGTTGCGGAGCAGCGCGCCGCCGCCGGCCAGGCAGATCCCATGCTCCATGAGATCTGCGATCAGCTCGGGTGGTGTCTCATCAAGCGCTTCCCGCACGGTGTCCACGATCACGGAGACGGAGTTGCTCAACGCCTCGCGGATCTCCACGCTGGAGACGTCCACCGCCTCCGGCAGCCCGGTGACCAGGTTGCGTCCCCGCAACGTGATGATCTCCTCCTGCTCCAGCGGATAGGCGGAGCCGACGGCGATCTTCGCCTGCTCCGCCATGCGCTGCCCGATGAGCAGGTTGTATTTCTGGCGGGCGTAGTTGATGATGTCCTCGTCCATCTCGTCCCCGGCGACGCGGATAGAGCGGGCCACGACGATGCCGCCCAGGGCGATGACGGCCACCTCGGTGGTGCCGCCGCCGATGTCCACGATCATACTGCCGATCGATTCCGTGACGGGGAGCCCGGCCCCAATGGCGGCGGCCATGGGCTCCTCGACCAATCCAGCCTCCCGCGCTCCGGCGCTGATGGCCGCGTCATGCACGGCGCGCTTCTCCACCTCCGTCACGCCGCTAGGGATACCGATGACGACGCGCGGCCGCGGGATGCTCAGCAGGTTCTGCTCATGCACCTTGCGGATGAAGTAGTGGAGCATCTGCTCCGTGACGTCGAAATCGGAGATGACGCCGTCTTGCAGGGGGCGAATGGCCACGATGTGAGCAGGCGTGCGCCCGACCATCTCCTTCGCTTCCGCACCGATCGCCACCACCCGATTCTTCTTGCGCGTATCGATGGCGACTACGGAGGGCTCGTTGATGACGATGCCCTGTCCCTTGACGTGGACCAACGTGTTCGCGGTCCCCAGGTCGATGCCGATATCCAGGGAGAACAGGCCCAAAAGCCAGTTGAGTGGGTTAAACACGCGATGCCCTCTTCGCTATGGATTGAGATGCGCCTACTTACCATCAAGGATTATACCACACCACCGCGCGGCCCCAAAAGACGTCGATGTGACGCATACGTGCTGATCGCCCCACGAGAGACCCCTTGTGGGGCACCCCTGTGGTATAATGACGGCATGGATGTCCTTCGCGTGGTGCACGAGACCATCAAGCGGGAAGATCTCATGGCGCCCGGCGATAAGGTGGTCATCGGCGTGTCAGGCGGGCCCGATTCGCTCTGCCTCTTGCACGTGCTGCGCGCCTTGGCGCCGGAGCTCGGCGTGGAGCTGGTGGTCGCCCACCTGCATCATGGGCTGCGCGGCGCCGAGGCCGACGCTGACGCCGAGTTCGTGCGCCGTATCGCGGCGGAGTGGGGCTTGCCGTGCGAGGTGGGGCACGCCGATGTCCCCGCGCTGGCCCACCGTTACCGCCTCGCTATTGAGGAGACGGCTCGCCGTGCCCGATATGCCTTCCTGGGACAGGTCGCCCGGAAGGTAGACGCCCCTATCGTGGCCGTGGCGCACAATGCCGACGATCAGACGGAGACGGTGCTCATGCACTTTCTGCGCGGCGCTGGGATCTCCGGCCTGCGTGGCATGTTATATAAGACGCGCTGGGGGGATTATCGCCTGTTGGAGCCCCTGGAGCGTGCGCTTGGGGGAGCGCCGACCAGTCAAGGGCGGGATGAGCTGCCCCGCTGGCTGGTGCGTCCCTTGTTGGACGTCCCCCGGGCGGACGTGGAGGCGTACTGCGCCGCCCATGGGCTCACCCCCCGCTTCGATCGCTCCAACCTGGACACTACGTTTTATCGTAACCGGCTGCGTCATGAGCTGCTGCCCCTGCTAGAGACCTATAATCCGGGCATTCGCGAGGTCTTGCGCCGCTCGGCCGCTGTGATGGCGGACGATTATGAGGTCTTGCGGGCGGCGCTAGAGGAGGCCTGGAACCGGGTGGAGCGGCCATCCCCGGCTGGGGGAATCGCCTTCGATCTGGCGGAGTGGCGTGCTCTGCCCCGAGGGTTGCAGCGAGCGACGTTGCGCGAGGCCGTGCATCGGCTGCGTTGGACGTTGCGAGATATCAACTTCGTCCACATCGAGCAGGCGTTGCGCGTGGCGCGCTGTGGCGAGACAGGGGATCGGGCGACGTTGCCCCGTGGGCTGATGTTGCGCGTGGATTATGATCGCATCGAGATCGCGGATGAGGATGCCACCCCCCGGTTGGAGGGCCCACAGATCTGTGAGCCACGGCCTCTAGCCTGTCCTGGGGTGACAGCGTTGGACAATGATTGGGAGATCGAGGCCCGGTTGGTGGATGTGGACGAGTTACCTCCTGGATGGGATGAGAATCCCGATCCCTGGCAGGCGTGGCTGGATGCGGAGGCGTTGGGGGAGGCGCCGCGGGTGCGGCCCCGGCGCCCGGGCGATCGGTTTCAGCCCCTGGGGATGGGGGGAAAGTGGGTGAAGCTGAACGAGTTCATGATCAACGTCAAATTACCGGCCGCGCTGCGGGAGGGATGGCCCCTGGTGGAAGGCGTTCAGGGGATCGCCTGGGTGGTCGGTTATCGCGTGGACGAGCGGGCGAAAGTGCGCGCCGCGACGCGCTGGGTGGCGCATCTCACATGTCGCAAGCGTGAATGAGTCACGTCTACGTCGGAGAGGAAGGAGATGAAGCACATCGGAATCGTCGCATGTAGCGCGGAGGGCGCAGCTCTCTGCTACCGCACTATCTGTATCGAGGGAGAGAAGTTCATCGGGACGAAATATGCTCATCCTGAGGTCACCATGCACACGTTCCCCTTTCACGAGTACATGGCGTATATCGAGGCCGGCGACTGGCAGCGGGTGGCCGATCTGATGCTGGCATCGGCTGAGAAGCTGGCCGCGGCGGGCGCCGAGTTCGCCATCTGTCCCGATAATACGATCCATCAGGCATTCGACCTCATGGTGGACAAATCACCAATTCCTTGGCTCCATATCGCTGAGGAGATCGCCGCCGAAGCTAAGCGCAAGGGGTATCAGCGCCTTGGGATCCTGGGCACCCGGTATCTGATGGAGTCTCCCGTCTATCCCGAGAAGCTGGAGGCTAGAGGCATCACCTGGGCGATCCCGGAGCCCGCGGATCGGGAGCGAATCAATGCGATCATCTTTGATGAGCTCGTCTACGGCCGCTTTCTTCCCGAATCCCGGGCGTATTTTCAGCAGGTGATCGAGAGTCTGAAGCGCGAAGGATGTGATGCCGTCGTGTTGGGGTGCACCGAGATCCCGCTTCTGATCGCGGAGGAGGATTCTCCTCTGCCAACGCTGGATTCCACCCGGATCCTGGCGAGGGCCGCCTTGAGACGGGCGGTGTAGACGACATCCCTTTAGGATCAAGCGGAGAAGAACGTTGCCCCAAGTCACGTTGAAGCCGGGCAGGGAACGCCCGATCCATCTGCGGCATCCCTGGCTGTTTTCCGGTGCCATACAGCACATCGAGGAGTCGGCCCGAGATGGCGAGATCGTCGATGTAGTGAGCGCGCAGGGCGAGTGGCTGGCGCGCGGGTTCCTCAATCGCCGCTCGCAGATCGTCGTCCGCCTACTCACCTGGGATCAGGATGAGGCCGTCGATCGCGAGTTCTGGCGGCGCCACCTGGAGCGGGCGATTCAAAGCCGCTCGATCTTGAACCTCGAGGCGGACACTAATGCGTTTCGCCTCGTCTTCAGCGAGAGCGACGGGCTGCCCGGGCTGATCGTCGATCGTTATGCGGATTGGCTGGTCGTCCAGTTCTCCACATTGGGGATCGAGCGGGTACGGGATCTCATCATCGCGTTGCTGGATGAGCTGCTGCATCCCCGGGGGATCTATGAGCGGGCCGACCCCACGGCGCGTCGCCGGGAGGGGTTGGGGATCTCGGAAGGGGTGTTGACCGGGTGCGAGCCGCCGGAGGTCATCGAGATACGCGAGG
>DUEN01000150.1 GCA_011176545.1 Caldilineae bacterium
ACCTGAGGCCTGTTAGAGAGCAATCTTCAGGCGGCCCTCATCCCCCCGTCCCCCTTCTCCCAGGCCTGGGAGAAGGGGGACGGGGGGATGAGGGCCGCCTGAAGATTGCTCTCTAACAGGCCTCAGGTCGATTCAGGATACGCTGCAAGATCCGCATGGTGAGTTCGGGGCGTTCATCACGCAAGAGGGGAAGCCGGCTGCGCACACGCCGTAGCTCCGCCAAGTCGAGCTGAGCCTTGACCAACGCCTCCTCGAAATACGGCGCCTGAACCAGCACATCCCCATCCGGGCCGATACAGAGCGATCCACCCCAGAAGTTGACGCCGTCCTCAAATCCCACCCGGTTGACGTGGATGACGAAGGTGGTGAACACGGCGGCGTAGACCCGGTTGAGATCCTCCACAAAGCGCATGCTGGCTAAGCGGCCGCCCTCCGCGCGGCTCAGCCCCCGTCCTGGACTGGACGAGAGGTGAATCATCAGATCGGCGCCATCCAACCACAGGAGATAAGGCGGGGAGATATGCCAGAAATCCTCACAGATGAGCAGGCCGACGCCGCCGAACCGCGTCGCGAAGGAGCGAATGTCCTTCCCTGCCGCGAGGTAGCGCCCCTCGTCGAACATGCTGTAGGTGGGCAGATACAGCTTGCGGTGCACATGCACGATATGTCCGGCGGAGAGATACGCGGCGGCCACATAGAAGCGATGCCGCCGATCACGCTCGATGAAGCCTACTACGAGGTCCATGTCCCGGCTCTCCTCAGCCAGCCGCCCCAACACCGGGTCCGAGGTATCAGCCGGCCGGGAGACCACTGGGACCAAGTCCTTCAAGAAGTAGCCGGTGAGCGAAAGCTCCGGGAAGATCAACAGGTCAACGCCCTGAGCGCGCGCTTCCGTGATAAGCTCGAGATGCCGATCGAGGTTCGCATCGACATCCCCCAATCGGGGACGGATCTGCCCTAGGCCGACGATGAGCTGAGAGGGACTTTCGCGGACGTTCATGGGCCCATTATAATCGGCGCGTCGTCTCCACGCAAAGCCGCCGACGCTTGTTCCAAGCCATGACGACCAAGAGCACCCCGCACAGGACGAGCGCCGCGTCCGCCCACTGCGCGGCACGCCACCCAGCCCACATCACGGCCTCATCCCCTCGCAGCCCCTGGATGACCCCATCGCCCAGGCCATAGGTGATCCCGTATAGGCCGAGAACTGCTCCCGCCAGGGAGTTCCGTCTCCACATCACATACAGAACTGCCAGGACGCCCAGGCTCAGGACGATCCCCAAAGCCTGCGTCGGCCATCGCCACGCGGTCAGTCCAAAGAGGTCGGGCCAGTAGACCATAAGCGGGGAGCGAAACGAGTCCCCTGTGCGCCCATACGCCGCGCCGGACGCCAGGGCGCCAGCCCAACCGAACGCGCCAGCCAGCGCCAACGCGACCGCCAGGCGATCCCCAACGCGCAACGCATTGGATAGCCCACGCCGCCAGGCCAGCCAGGCCAGCCCCACCGCCATGCCCCATATCCCCCCATGAAAGGAAAGCCCGGCCGCCCCGGGCTGTACGCCTTCCAACAGATGCTCACGAAAGTAGCCCCAGTTCGCCCACACATGAACGATGCGTCCGCTGACGATGCCCACGGTCCCCAAGAACAAGGGCATGTCCAGGCTACGGGGCAGATCCGAACGTCGGGGCCATATCCACCAGGCCAGGGCGATCAGAGCGCCTGTCCAGAGCAGCAGGCTGTAACCATGAACCATCCAGGGGCCGAGTTGCCAGCGTAACGGGAACATACGATGTGCTGCTCCGGCTACTCCTGCAATCCCTCTACGATGCGTCGATACTTTTCCACCAGGTCTTTTGCCTGCTGTTCGGAGGCGGCCTCGGCCACCACATGGAAGAGGGGTTGATCCGGATCAGGCCGCACCAACACCCACTCCTGCTCGCTGAGATGGATCTTGATGCCGTCCAGCCGCTCCAGGGGGACGTTCTTGTACTGTTCGTTCAACAGACGCATGACGGTCCCCTTGGCCTCCCACGGGCAGTTCACGCGCCCTTCGGCGATGTAGAATTTCGGCAGGGTATCCACCAGCTCGGATAGCCGCACCTTGTGCACGGCCAGCATCTCCAACAGCCTCACCATTGCCATAAGTCCATCGATAGCCGGCTGAAACCGCGGGAAGGCGAAGTTACCCGAGCAATCCGCGGCCATCACGACCTCGCCGTCGGCGCACACCGCCATAAGCGCCTGCACATCCACCTTCGTGCGGATCACGCGGCCCCCGTGAGCGGCGGCGATCTGATCGAATACCAGAGATGCGTCCACGGGCACCGCGATGGTGGCCCCTGGCTCCTCTCGCAACACCAGCTCGGCCATCACCGCCGAGATGATCTGATGATCCAGGATCCGTCCGGTGTCGTCGGTGACGAAGATCTTCTCCCCGCCCACGTCCAGGCGCACGCCCAGATCCATCCCCAGCGCGCCCGTGATCGTGGCGAGCTGACGAAGCTGCTCTTGAAACTCCTCGGGCAACAGGGCGATGCGATTGGCGTCGATTCGAGCGTTCAGGGGGATCACGTCCACGTTCAACTGGTCCAGGATCTCCGGCAACACCTCAGAATTCGGCGCGCTGGCGTAATCGACGACCACCCGCGGCGCGGCCGAGCGGATCACGTCCGCGTTGATGGCCGCCATGAACCCCTCGATGTAGCGCTCAACCGCATCCGGGGCGTAGGAGATCAGCCCAATATCGTCCATGTAGGCACGTCGAAAATCCTCCCGGAAGAAGATACGCTCAATGTTGCGCTCAGCATCCTTGCTCAGATTCAGGCCGTTGGCGTCGAAGAAGCGGATATCGACGACGCGCTGGTCGAAGGGGGATAACCGCACGTGCACGCCGCCGACGGCCTCCGAGACGCGCGTATAGTAGCGGGCCACAGGGATGGGCAGATTGCGCAGGTCCCAGACGTGTACACCGGCCGACGGCAGGCCGGAGATGATCGCCCGCTTTAACATTCGCGGGCTGCGATGGGGATCGCGATTAATGGTCACGTGGGCCCCTTTAGGCAACGTCGCCGCGAAAGCGGCCCCCAGCTTTGCGGCGAACTCCGGCGTCAAGTCCACATTGACCACGCCGGTCACGCCGAAGCGCCCGAAGAGCTGGCGACGTCCGCGAGATCCCCAGATGATGCTGGAACGCACGGTCGCGCCCGGATCGATCTCCTTGCTCGGCCAGAGCTTGACATTAGGATGGATAACGGCACCCTCGCCGATGATGTTATTGTCCCCGATCACCGCGCCTTCGAAGACCACTGTCTTGGCCTTCAGGCTGCATTGACGGCCCACGATGGCGCCGCGCAACTCCGCGGCCTCGCCGATGTAGCAGTTGCGCCAGATGATCACGCGATCCAGGTGCGCCCGGTTATCGACCACGGTATAATCGCGAACGACCGCAGGGCCATGAATGACGACGCCGCCTTTAATCTTGACCTCATTCCCCAGATAGATCGGCCCGTACAAATGGGCATCGGGGGCGATCTCCACGTTCTTCCCCACCCAGATATCCCCTCCGATGTGCTCGCCCAGCGGCTCCAGGTTCACCTTGCCGGATAACAGATCGAAGGACGCCCGCATGTACTCCTGCACATTGCCGATATCGCACCAATAGCCGGTGGCCACGTAGCCGAATATCGGCTCGCCCTCCTCCAGGAGCCGGGGGAACACGTCTTTGCTCCAGTCCACAGACCGGCCAGGCTCGATCAGGTCCAACACTTCGGGATCGATCACATAAATGCCCGTGTTCACTGTGTCCGAGATCACCTCGCCCCAGCTGGGCTTCTCCTGAAACTGCGTGATGTGCCCCTCCGCGTTGGTGATGATGACCCCATACTCCAGCGGGTTCGGCACCCGATAAAGGGTGAGCGTCGCCTTCGCCCCCCGCTCCCGGTGGAAGGCGATGATCTCCTCCAGGTTGAAGTCAGTCAGCGCATCCCCGCTGATGATCAGGAAGGGTTCATCGCGAGGCAGGAACGGCTCGGCATTCTTCACGCTCCCCGCCGTGCCTAGTGGGATCTCTTCCACGGCGTACTCGATATTCATCCCCAGGCCGTGGCCGTTCCCGAAGAAGTCTTGAATCATATCCGCCAGGTATTGGACCGTGACGACGACATCCGTGATCCCATGGCGCTTTAACAGATCCAGGATATGTGCCATCACCGGCTTGTTGACCACGGTCACCATCGGCTTGGGACGCCCGATCGTTAACGGTCGAAGCCTGGATCCCTCGCCACCGGCCATGACAACCGCTTTCATCTCCACACCTCCTCTCTATCCATCATATCACAGGATCGCGCCGGAGAACAAGGGCTAAGGTGCCTGATCTTCCTGGCAACAGCGGACGCCCGTGACGTTGCGACAGGCATCGGCCACGCGCGTCGAGATCTTCCAGCCCACCTCTTCCAGCGCGGCCGCCACATCCGCCAGGGGCAGCCCCACGATGCTGGCGTAGCATCCATCCCAACGGGCCACCGGCCGGAAGCCGGGATGTTGTATGGCATAGGCCCCCGCCTTATCCAGCGGGTCTCCGCTGGCCACATACGCGGCGATCTCCTCTTCACTATAAGCCCGCATCCACACCTGGGTCCTGTTCAGGCGTTGGATGGTCTGATCCCCCCGGCAGACGGCTATCGCGGTGAGCACCTCATGCGCGCGATCCCGAAGACGTCGCAACATACGAGCGGCCTCCTCGGGCGTCCTCGGCTTCCCCAAGACCTCGCCGTCCAGTACGACGATGGTGTCAGCCCCGATAACCGTCGCCCCTGGAAACTCCCGAGCAATAGCCTCGGCTTTCGACAGGCTCAGACGGCAAACCAGAGCCTCAGGCGCCTCCCCAGCAGCCATCGACTCATCGATCTCCGCGGGGACACAACGGAATGCCAGGCCCAAAGTGCTCAACAGCTCCCGCCGCCGGGGAGAGGCCGAGGCGAGGATGAGCTCACCCGGCATGCGCTCACCCGTCGGATGCATCCTTATAGCCTCAAAGGACTCCTCTCTCGCGCGCGATGATGCCACGTCTTCCTCCTTACCTGTTCACGTTCCATTTCCTTTTTTCATTAAAATACAGTAAAATGCCTTACGAAATCGCACGTAGGAGGCCCCCGATGGCCAAAACGATCCTGGTTGTCGATGACGAGCCAGATGTCCAACAATTGCTCAACCTGATCCTGACGCGGGCCGGATATCAAGTCTCAACAGCTAACGACGGGATAGAAGCCCTCTCGGAGGTGGGCCGAACCCCACCAGACCTCATCCTCCTGGATATCATGATGCCGGGCATGGATGGTTATGAGGTGCTCCAGCGTCTCCGATCGGATCCGGCGACGGCTCACATCCCTGTCATTATCCTCTCAGCCAAGGGCGATGTACAGGATCGCGTCAAAGGATTACGCCTGGGCGCGGACGATTACATACCGAAGCCAGCCGATCCCAATGAGCTGATCGCTCGCGTCGAGGCTGTACTTGCCCGCGTACAGAGGGCCACCCTCGCACCTCGCGGGCACGTCATCGCCTTCCTGGGAGCCAAAGGGGGCGTCGGGACGACGACGGTTGCCCTCAACGTCGGGGCCGTCATCGCTCAAAACCAACGCGTCATCCTGGCCGAGCTGCGGCGCGAGCCGGGTTCCGCGGCAATCCTCCTCGGGCTGCGGCCTCGCCGCACGCTCGGCGACCTGATGGCCGCAGGGGAGCCTCCTGATCGACAGGCCGTGGAAGCGACTCTGATCGAACACGCGTGTGGGTTGCGCCTCCTCGCCGCTCCAGCCGATGTGCTCGAATTTCCCCCGCTCGAGCCAGCCTTCTGCGAGGCGCTACTGGAGCACCTGGTTTATTCAGCCCAATTCATCTTGCTTGATCTGGCGCTGGATGCCTTCTTCATCGAACCCCTGCTCCCCAAAGCGGAGACCGTCGTATTGATCACCAATGCTGACCCAGCATCCATACATAACACGCGCGTCCTGATCGACCTAGCGGAACGCCATAACCTGACAGGAGAGCGATGCCGTGTCGTCCTGGTCAATCGCGCCCAGGGGATGGGGATGAGCATCACCACGCTGGCCAACAAGCTGGATTACCCTGTACAGGCGGCCATTCCCTATGCTTGGGATGCCTGTATCGCCAGCGCCGCAAGGGGGCTGCCGCTCGTTCTACATTATCCTGACAATCTGGCCAGTCTAACCCTGACCGAACTGGCAAGCCGGCTCACCGGGATCGAGATCGGCGAGCTGGGTGCGTTGCACACCCTTCCTTCTGGCTCAGGGCAGGGTCCTCGAGAGACCGGAGGGGGCTTATTCACGCGCATGCGGCGATCGAATCGGAGCTAAGCCCCGCTGCATGTCTTCGATCATCGAATTCGCTAAGAGGCAGCGGACATCATCTCCTCCCCCACTGCCGGTTTAGGAGTCTGCTGAAAAACGCCGCAGAGCGCAGAGGATAGCTCTACACTTACTCTGCGTTTCGGCGGTTTTCCAGGATTCTCCCAGCTTATCGTCTGGAACTCAGAGCCCGGAGGCCCCATGAAACTACTCCTCAGCATCGTGAACAGCAAGGACGCCGGGAACCTGGCTCGTAATCTGGTGAAGGCGGGCTTTCGCGTCACGATGATGTCCAGCGCCGGTGGGTTCTTGCGCCGAGGCAACACGACTTTCCTGATCGTGACCGAGGACGAACGGGTAGATGAGGCCATGAAGATCATTGCGGAGACCTGCAACCCGCCCCCGGAAGGCCCCTTTTATATCCCGGGGCTTGGCACTAGGCACATCGGCGCCGCCACGGTCATGGTGCTCGAAGTGGAACGAGCTGAGCATTGCTGATATTCTCCGGCCCCTAGCGGAACAAGTCCAGCTCCCGCGGGCGCAGGATATCCGCCAGACGGCCGACACCCGGCTCGTGAGGAGCCCCTCGTACGATCACTACGGGCGTACCTTCATCAGCCTCCCCCATGAGCAACGCGGCCGCCGCAGCGATCCCATCCGCAGTCCCCACGCGGGTTACGCGCAGGGGCCGACCATAAAGGTCCCTCCGGCCACGTAGGTCCATGAGGGGACACATACCGGCCACGCCGATGGCCGTCCCCACGGCGCCCAATCGCCACGCCCGGCCGTGAGAATCGGCGATCAGCACGGCCACATCGACGCCGAAGTGCGCTCGCAACGTCTCCCGGATTCGCTCCGCCGAGCGATCCGGGTCCTCTGGCAACAGCAGCACCCATTCGTCGGATTCGTTCCCGGGGCAGACGTTCGAGTGATCAATGCCGGCATTGGCGCAGACGAAGCCCAGCCGATGCTCCACGATCATCAGGCCCGGCCGCGCCCGCAAGACCTGGTTCGACTCCCGCAGGATCAACTCGACCAGACGAGGGTCCTTGCGCGTCCTTCGTGCCCACTCCAGTGCCTCTGGCGAGGGGGTCACATCTGCCAGCGCGACCTTACGCCCCTCCGCCTTGGAGACGATCTTCTGGGCGACGACGACTACATCGCCGTCCCCCAGAGGATAGCCCGTTTCCTCCAAGGCCCGTATGATGAGACGGCCGACGTCATCGCCATGATGAACGTCGGGGATCCCCGGGACGGCCATCAGCGTCATTTGCCTCAACATCCCGATCTCCCTCACGGCGAGGGCGTCACCGCGCGGCGGCCATCACCCGTTTAATCCCGTGATGCGGATGCCAGCTCCCTTCGCCTTATATCGCCGATTGATGCCGATCAAGATCGGCGTCAGCCCTTCCACAACCACCGCATTCTGGAGCGGCCCCGCATCCAGCCCGCGCATCCCCGCCTTCTCACATAACGCGATGGCCACTGCTTTCGCTGTCTTGTCGTTGCCACAAACCAACACATCGCAGTCAATCGGATGATCTGGGTCCTTCAAGTGCTCGGCGGAGATGTTCTGAAATGCGCATACGACGCGCACATCCGGCCCCAGGATCTCCTGCGCCTCCTGAGTGGCCGATCCACCGTCAGGTATCCACACCCGGGTGACATGGGGCGGGCGCAATGGCACTGTCACATCGATGAAGACCTTGCCCTGTACGGCATCCTTCACATGTTCCAGCGTGGCCGCATGCGCGCTATAGGGCACGGTCAGGACGATCGTTCGGGCCGCGGCGGCCGCCGCACGGTTCTCCATGCCACGCACGATATCTCGCCCCAAGCGCTCGTTGATCGCGGCCGCGGCTCGCTCCGCTTTTTCCTGTTGCCGCGAGCCAATGATCACGTTCAGCCCAGCAGCCGCCCAGCGTAAGGCCAGGCCGGATCCCTCATGACCGGTACCTCCGAGAATGGCGATGGGCTCGATATCCATGGTCGTGATTCCTCCGAGTCAGCAGGTTAGCGAGTTAGCAGGTTGGCGGGTGAGCGAGTTGGCGGGTCAGCGGGCGAGCTCGGCGTAGCGAGCCCACGTGCGACGGGCTTCCTCTCGCGCGGCGGCCGCGATGGCCTCCACGTCCAGCATCAGGATCTCACGGTCGCGCATCAGGATGCGCCCGTCGCAGATGGTCGTCGTCACCTGGCCCCCGTTCACGCCGAAGATGATGTGCCAGGGGATGTTCTCCGGCGTGACCGGCGTAGGCGGGCGGTAATCCACCAGAATCACGTCGGCCGCGCTGCCCGGGCTCAGCCGACCGATGGGGCGGCCGAATATCTGCGTCGCCAGCCGCGCGTTGTTCTCATAAGCCAGCCGCATCACGTGATCCGCCGACATCACCCGCGGGTCCCGTCGCCACGCCTTGTGGATCAGATACGCGGCCTTCATCTCTTCAAACATGTCGTTGGAAAAGCCGTCGTTCCCCAGCGCCACACGAATGCCGCCGCGCAGCATGGACGGCACATCGGCCGTGCCCACGGCGTTGTTCATGTTGGATCGCGGCTGGTGGGCCACCCATGTATCCGTTTCTCGCAACAATGCCATCTCCCACGGATCCACATCCACCGCGTGAGCGATGATGGTATGCGGCCCCAGGATGCCATGCCGCGCCAGCCGCTCGATGACGCGAAGGCCATAGCGACGCAGGCTGTCCTCCTGATCGGCCGGACCCTCGGCTGCGTGCAGGTGAAAGCCCACATCCCCCAGCGCCTGGGCCTCGGCCACGCAGCGCGCCAGCGTCTCATCGCTCAGCGAAAGCGAGGCATGAAGGCCGAAAAGCCCGGCCAGTCGGGGTGGCTTTTCTTGAGCGATCCGCTTCAGCCAGCGCACGTTCTCCCGGATTCCGGCGGCCGCCACATCCGACCCGGCCCGATCACTGACCTCATAACAGAGACAGGCGCGCAGCCCGGCCTCCTCCACTGCCTCGGCAATCATATCCAGCGAGCCGTCCACACAAGCCTGGCTGGCATGGTGGTCGATCAGCGTCGTCGTGCCGTGGCGGATGGCATCCGCCAGACACATCAGCGCGCTCAGCCGGATGCCCTCGGGCCTCAGCGCCCGATCCAACGGCCACCACAGCTCACGCAGGATCTCCGGGAAGTCGCGCGGCGCGCCGGGAAGCGCCATCCCCCGCGCGAAGAGCCCGTAGAAGTGGGTATGGGCGCAGATGTTACCCGGCATGATCCACTGCCCGTGAGCGTCCAGCCGCTCCGCGTCAGGGTATCGCTGCGTCAGGGCCGTGCTGGCGCCCACCGCCTCGATCGTGTCGCCCCGGATGAGCACGGCGCCATCCTCGACCAGGGGCATCCGCTCATCCATGGTAACCACGGTGCCATGAACGATGAGATACATGCGCGCTCTCCATGGGACCTCACCCTTTCCCCCTGGCCCCCTTCCCCTCTCCGTGCTGTATAGACCGGACACATAGGTAACACTCGTTCGGAGACATGGGTAACAGGTTGTGGCAAGATGAGCCTCCCCACATCCAGAAGGAGGAGG
>DUEN01000151.1 GCA_011176545.1 Caldilineae bacterium
CGAACAACTCGGCGCCGACCTCGATCGCCTCAGCCTTTTGCTCGGCCGCGTATCGCGCCATACGGTCTTCCTCGCGCAGGCCGACCAGGACGATGACGGCGGCCGTCAACAAGGTCAAGAGGACCCCCAGAGAGATTTGAGTTTCCGTGCGACTCATGACGACGATAGCCTCCTCATGATGACCCGTTATTTCCTGGGACGATCCCGGTGCAGGAAGATGTGACGTTCGTAGGTCTTCCGCTCCCCGCTCTGCGGGTCCGTCCACAGGATGCGTGGGGTGACCTTCCTCAGATCGGCCTGCCAGTCCTCGATGACGATCACCGCCTGAACCTCCGGCAGCTTCCCCTGAGCGGCCGCCTCGCTGACCCGCTCGCTGAACGTCGCGAAGACGCGGCCCAGCTCCGGCGGCAGCTCCTGCGGATCGGTCTTCCCCACCTCATACACGCCCGGCACCAGTTGATCGAAGGGGATGGCCCTGAGCGGGCCGATGCCTTCCTCCGGCGCCAGATCCTGAATGATCCTTGTCGCCGCGGGCGTCTCGATGCCGTATCCGGGCGTGCCCATGTAGGTCAGCACGGCGAGGACCACGACGGTCACCAGCCCAAGGAAGATGGCGATGGGGCGCTTCCTGGCCAACCTATGGGGGTTGCGGTCGATGTACGGGACGGCGAACAGGAGGGCGAAGAACAGCGTAGGCACGATGACGCCCATGAGCACTGGATCGCCCAGCTTGAGCAGGCCCTGAAGCCACAGGAAGTACCAGGGCGCCTCGGTGTCCAGAGGGGTCCTCTGAGGATCGGAGTGATGCTCCAACGGGGCATCGTAGAAGGTGGCCGAGGCGACCACTAGGATGAAGAGGCCGAGAGAGACCAGGAAGACCTCATGAGTGAGGAGCTCTGGGATGAAATCGATGCGCCGCGTGGCCTCCTTCTTCTCCTCCGGCGACAGGTCCCCTTCCTCCACCCGGGCGGGTAATGAGATCCCATGCTCACGGGATACCTTGTAATAGTGGACGCTGATCAGCAGGATGGCGGCCAGGGGGAGGAAGACGACATGCAGCAGATAGAACCGCAGAAGGCCATCGGCGCCGATGTCCGGGGCGCCGCGCAGCAATAAATTGAGTTCCGTGCCGATCAACGGCGCCTTGTCGGCCATAGAAGTGCCGATGGTGACGGCCCAGTAGGCTAGCTGATCCCAGGGCAGCAGATAGCCGCTGAAGCTCAAGAACAGGGTGATCAGCAACAAGACCACGCCGGTCAGCCAAGTGAAGGACCGCTCCTTCTTATACGAGCCGGTCAGATAGGTCCGGAGCATGTGCAGGGCGACGAAGGCGACCATCCCCTCCGCGCCCAGGCGGTGGATATCACGCAACAGCGAGCCGAAGGGGACTTCGCTCTCCAGCCTTAGGATCGACTGGTATGCCTCGGCTGACGATGGCACATAGTAGACCATCAGGATGATGCCGGTGATGACCTCGACGATGAAGAAGAAAGTGGAGAAGAAGCCCAGGCGAAACGTGTGTGTGAACCAGGTGCTGGCCTTCTGGTAGTATCGCGGGCGGATGTGGAACAGGAAGCTGGTCGTATGCACGCGATATCGGGGATTAGGTCGCTCGGTGGGGGGATCGCCGCGAAGGATCGCCCGCAGCTCATTTAACCCCAGCCCGGCGGTGATGATGCGCACCCGTTGGTCCAGCATCTCAAGGGTCTTATGGCGCCAGTCCTGTGTGTTGAGTGACCTGATCATGGTTCCTCCTGACGACTTCCCGATGCCAGCCCGCTAGGCGCGGCGTTTTCCGAGGATCTTCCGGCCGGTGTCCACCTTCACGATGACCTCCGGGTCATCGGGAATAGGGACTGGCTCCCCGGTTTCGGGGTCGGTCTCCGCCAGCACGTCACCGTCAGGGGACACCGCCTGTACGACGAAGCGATCCAGCGAGCGCGGCGCTGGCCCCCGGATGTAAGTGCCATCGCGCTCGAACTGGGACCCGTGACAGGGGCAGATAAACTTCCCTTCCTGGTCATTCCAGCCATAGAGGCATCCGAGATGGGTGCAGACCTTATAAAGGGCCAGCACGCCCTTCTCGTCGTTCACCAGCCAGAACATCCCCTTCGGGTTGTTGACAGGGGGCGCATCCTCCGGGGGCAGGTTGGACACCGGCCCCAGGGTGAAGACGCCGCCGAACTCCCCCTCCTTGAAGCGAGGCATGGCGAAGAGGAAGCCGATGCCGCCGATGTCGGCCAACAGGACACCCAGCGAGGCCAGCCAGGCGTAGTTGAGCCACTCGCGCCGGGTGATCTTTGTCCCCTTTTCCAACTTTTCCGATCGCGAGACCGCTATGTCGGCCATTGTTGCCCTCTCTCCTTAGTTCCATGGTGTTCAGTCGTTGTTCACATTGCTCTCCAGGGAGGTCCTTTCCTTTAACCACCTTCAGCCTGCCAGGGCCTAAGCCCTGATCCCAGTGGAAGCTGAGATGAACAGGCCAGAGGCGGAAAGAAATGCTCCATTGACAGAGGGAATATCCCTTGTACCTTCCTGTTCCTGCATAAGAGCGATCGTTTCCCAAGGCTATAACGAGGCGCCCAACTGCCATAGTAGGATAAGGAAGAAATTTAAGAAAAATATATCACAAGACAGAGTGAATGGCAAAATCGCGGACCCAGTAACTCCATTTTTCAACCTGTGCGGATCGCAATCCGTCGCCTTGGACCACTGGATCGCTCTCCACCGATGGTCATCTCAAATCTACTGGAATCCGCACGGAACGCGAGAGGAGAGCGATCCAGTGGTCGCTCTCCTTGTTGGGCGGATGCTCATACAGGATCACTCCTTACCGAACGTACGCAGGAAGTTGACCACGTGCCAGCGATCTTCCTCCGAGAGAACGTGCTCCCAGGCCGGCATGGGTGTGCCGGGTTTGCCGTGCGTGATGATCCAGAACAGCGCGCCGTCGCTGTTTTCCTGGACATGCTCATCGTGCAGGTTGGCCGGCGGCTTTGCCAGAGCCGCCGCGGTTGGCCCATCGCCGCGGCCCTCCGCGCCATGGCAAGCGGCGCAGTTGGTGGCGTACAAAACGGCGCCTCGGGCGATCGATTCCTCTGTCGCCGGGATGGGATTCTCCAGAGCCAAGGCTTCCTCCGGCACATCGTGATGGCCGGCCGCGTGCTCCTTAACGGCGTGTTCATGCACCGCCTCTTCGTAATCATCGGTTTCGCCCAAGAGCTCACGCAAATGCTCTTCGACTTCCTCAAGTTCGCCCTTCTCTAGATCCTCCAGGATGTCCGCCACTTTGTCGTGCACATCTCCCTCGGCGACCTCCAGTGCCTCTTCCAACTCCTCCTTCAGCTCGTCTAGATTATCCTGCTCCAACGCCTCCAGCGCTTCCTGCAGGAATGCGCGGGCTGCACCGGGACCGATCAGGTTCCGCAACACCCCCTCGGCTTCCTCCACCTTTCCTTCGTTTAGCAGGCGCTCGACGCTTTCCACCTGTTCATGCGCTTCGCCGTAAGCCTTCTCCGTGGCCTCTCTTACGTCGGCCAAGGCAGCGTCTATGTCTCCGGCTTCCAGTTTCTCTTCTGCTTCTCCCAACAGCCGCAATGCCGCCCCGGTGAACCCCCGTTCGTCCACTAACGACTCGATGAAGGCGGCGATCTTCTCTAGGTCTTCATCGCTCACCTGGTCCGGCGAGAACTGTGGCATATCCCCAACGGGATTGCGCACCTGACGGAAGACGCGATCGCGGGTCCGCCCGGCCAGGGCGGGGCCAACCCCTCCTTCCGCATTAGGCCCATGGCAGCCGCTGCACGGCAGCGACTGGAACAGCTCTCGTCCTTCAGCAATAAGACCGCTGAGGGCCAATTCCGGCCCCTCTTCCGTTGGCTCTGCCATCTCGGCCGCGGCCGTTGGTTCCGGCGTGGGAGTCGGTTCCGGCGTAGGCACTTCCGTTGGTGTGCTCACCGCCTCCGTCGGCTCTGGCGTAGGCACAGCCGTTTCCCGCCGAGACGCACACGCGGCTGCGACTGCCCCGATCAAGACGACGATGCCCATCGCCACGAGTAGTGAAACATGGATTCTGCGATTCATTTCACGCCTCCCTGGTCAGCGAAATCCCCGGGCCCAGGCAACGTCTCCCCTACATGCCAGAGGATCGCACCCCGGCCCTAGACGTGATAACCAGTTCATTTTGAACGGTGATGCACCTTGCATTGTACAGGGAGCCGATGCAAAAGACATCACCCCCCTGGGATGAATTTAGGTTAGAGAAGGGTGATTTCCCGCGGCTGGGGTTATGCCATTCTCTGAATCACTTGCGGCCCGGTACGAGAGGGGTATAATCGCAAGGAAAAGACTAACCCTCAGCCATCTTTGGATTGCAACGTGGATACGTGGCTGCCTGTGCAAACTCAAGTCCGAGAACGGCAAAGATGCCGATGAGGTGGTCACATGAACAACGACAGCAGGGCCCGCTATACACCGCCCCCAGCATTGCCACGGTACAATGTACGCCGTTGGTTCCTTCTCATATCCCTGATCGTCACCCTCCTCATCACCCTGGTGCTCGCAGCCATCTTGAACTATGCGCTTATACGTCATATGGTCCGGGAAACGCAACGGGACGTGATAGCCCTCGCCAACCACATGAGAGACGATATGCTTCCACTCCTGGTATCTCTTCTTTCCCGAACTGCAGGACCGGGAGGGGAAGACCGTTTTGCTGTCGAAGCCGAACGCCACACGGGGTTGAAGAACATAGTGCTGGTGCGATTGTACGATGCGAAAGGTCATCTCGTGGCCGAGGCGCCAGCCCTGTCCACGCCCCCACACGTGCGCCGAGACATAGGCTTTCAGCGCGCCCTGGTGGGCGAGACATGGTCTAAGTTAGAATCTGCGGAGGAGCTCGTAGCGGAAGGCCATTGGCCGTCGGGCGTCTTGCCTCCTTACGTGATGGAGACATACGTGCCCGTTGTCGCGGGCGAGGGGGAGCCCATTATCGGTGTGTTCGAAATTTACGCAGACGTCACCGCAAAGTACCAGGAACACTTATGGTTACGCAACACAGCTCTTGCCGTGCTGGCCGTGGGCATGGGCATCCTATTTGCAGCCCTCAGCATCGTCAGTCACCGCGCCCAAGGCCTCCTGCAACGTCGCACAGAGATCCTGGAAGCGCTCATGCGCACCGTTGCCGAAGCCGCTCGCGCGCAGGAGATACCTACCCTGCTCCAAACGGTCCTAGACCAAACGCTGGCCGTGATGGGCGCGCCCATAGGCGCGGTGTGGGCATTGGGCCACACCGCGGTGCGCGGCGTATCCCCCGATATTGGGGCCCTGAGCTGGCAGACCGCGCAGTCCCTCAACCTGGAACTGGCCGAACCCTCCGTCGTAGCCGACCTTCTGGCAGAGGCCATTCCGGAGCCCTATGATGAGGCAGCGCGGGCCTTCGCCGCGCGCACGGGCGTTCGCGCGTTCATCATAGTTCCCGTGCACACGCGTGAGGGGCAGCCCGTGGGAGGACTCGCAATAGCATACCCCCAACCCCACCACTGGAGCGAGGAGGAGATAGCCCTGGTGGAGGCTGTTGGCCGGGAACTCGGCATCATGGCCGAACGTCTGCAACTTATCGGGCAGTTGCAGGGGACAAACGCACAACTGAAAGAAGCGCTTCAGGCCAAAGACATCATGATCCAAAACGTCTCCCACGAACTGCGCACCCCCCTCACACTGATCCGCGGCTACCTGGAACTCATGGCAGAGGGACTTCTGGGCCCTTTAAACGAGGAACAAGCTAAAGCCGTGCAGACCATGTTGCGCAACGCGGAACGCCAGCGCTTCATGATCGACCGATTGCTCATGATGCGCGCGCTGGGGCCCGACGCAGTGCAAAAGAAGCCGCTGGAACTGAGGGAGTGGCTACGAGGCGTGGTGCAGAACTGGCAGCATCGTGCGCGGGAGGCAGGCATTAATCTTATTCTAGACGTGCCGGACGAGCCCCTGGATATGGAAATCGACACCGACCTCCTGGCGCAGGCCATGGACAATTTGCTAGACAACGCCATCAAGTTCAGCCCTGACGGTGGCACGGTGCGTGTTCGTGCCTGGCGTGAGGACGGCCACGTCCACATCGCGGTGTCAGACGAGGGCATTGGCATCCCGCCTGATAAGCTGGAGCGCATCTTTGAGCGCTTCTACCAGGTAGACGGCAGCACCACGCGACGGTTTGAGGGCTTGGGCATTGGCTTGGCCCTGGTGCGGGAGATCGTGGAACTCCACGGCGGCCACATCTGGGCCGAAAGTGGAGGCGAGGGCAAAGGGGCTACGTTTCACGTCACGTTGCCTTCAAACGGCGGTTAGTTCTCTCGAGCTCTTGTCCTAGATAGTCTTCCTCTTCTGTGTTCATGAAGGTGCAACGCACCTTTGCCCATCACAAGAACGCTCTGATAGCGGCTACAGAGCGGGCCGGGACTACATCTCATGTCCGATGTAAAGGTGCGTTGCACCTCGCTTCGCCATTTTGCAGGGGTATGGGATATCCTAGCCACGAAGCAGCCCATGTCGGATGGCGTACTGGATCAGGGCCGCGCGATTGTGAAGATCGAGCTTCTGGTAAATGTGAAGCCTGTGGGTCTTGACCGTATTCACACTCAACGTCAATCGTTCTGCGATCTCGCGATTCGTCAACCCTTGAGCGATCAGGGCCAGGATCTCTCGTTCGCGCGGGGTCAAGGGGCTGTCCGTAGCAGGTTCCGGGTGGCGCTCTAGGTAATCGCGCACTAGGCTGCCGGCCAGCTTGGCCGGAAGATGGACTCCACCCTCGTGTACCGCGCGGATCGCGCTCAGAAGCTCATCGCTCCCGGCGCCTTTAAGCACATACCCGGCCGCTCCCGCCCGCAGCGCCTCGAAGAAGAACGCCTCCTCTTCGTGCATGGTCAGGATGAGAACCTTGACTTCCGGAAGCTCGGCTGTAATGGCGCGCGTCGCCTCCAGGCCGGTCATGTCCGGCATGGTGATATCCAGCAGGGCGATATCAGGCCGATGACGCCGGGCTAAGGCGACCGCCTCCCGTCCGGTGCCGGCCTGACCTACAACCTTTAAATCCGGTTCGTCTTCCAGCAGAGAAACCAGCCCTTCCCGAACGATGGTATGATCATCCGCAATGATCAACTGAATGATTTGTCTGAGGCCCTCAGCGCTCACACGCTGTCCTCCCGCTGTCCTCCGACCTCGTTGACCACTTCAGCGATGGGAATGACCACCTGAACCGTCGTTCCCTGCCCGGGAGCACTCTCGATGGTCACCTGTCCCCCGGCTAGAGATGCACGTTCCTGCATGCCGGCTAACCCCAATCCGCGATCGTGATTCGGCCCATCGGCCAACGCGGACAGATCAAAGCCACGGCCATCGTCTGTCAGGGTCATGACGATCCGGCCATCCGCGCGATGCAAACGGATGTGGAGATGATTTGCCTGGCTATGGCGGGCTACGTTGCTCATCGCCTCTTGGGCGATACGGAAAAGGACGATTTCGATCTCGCCGGGCAATCGCTTCGGTAGTCCGTCGCTCTCGATGGTAACCTTCATCCCCAGAGGACGCAAGGTATGATCGGCTATCCAGCTCAATGCCGGGAGAAGCCCCAGTTGGTCCAGCACACCCGGCCGTAAGGCGGCGATCACACGGCGCAAATCCGCCAGAGCGTGCTCGGTCAGTCTCCGGGCCCGGTCCAGTCGCTCACGAGTCTGAGCTTCCTCGGCAGGCAGAGCCCTGGCCAGGCCATCCAGACTGAGCTGCACGGCGGTTAACGTCTGGCCGATCTCATCGTGTAACTCCCGGGAGAGCCGGGCGCGCTCCTCTTCCTGGGCTGTGATGGCCCGACGTAGGAGCTGTCGGGTCAGGGCCTGCTGGCGTCGCAATTCCTCCGTTCGCTCGGCGACGCGGGTTTCCAGAGTCTGGTTCCAAGATGCCAGCTCTTCAATGTTCGCCAGCAACAGCGTCCGCATGCGTTCCAGGGCGGCCGCCATCGTCTCGATTTCCCCACCCTCCGGCGCCTGAAGGGGTGTGTCCAGATCACCACTGGCGATCCGTTGCGCGGCCTCCGTCAGACGCTGTACAGGCCGTACCAGTCGTCGGGTGCCGATCAGCGTTGCTCCCCAGATGCAGGACAGGGCGGCGATACTTAATAACGCCAAGCCGATACGCAGACGAATCACGCTGGCGAAGGTCTCCCCCACATCGCCTCCCACGGCGACACCCCAGGGCGCGAGGCGCAATGGGGCAAATGCCATGACATGAGGATGGCCTTGCGGCTCGCCGGAGAGATCCAGTTCAAAAGGCACAGTCTCCACAACAGGCCGTCCCTCGGATACAGCCCGCCGATAAAACGTAGCATGCTCTCCGGGAGACAGCACGGGCAAGCCCAGAGTGGAAGCCAACACTCGGCCATCACCATCCACCAGGATAGCGTGGCCGGTGTGACCCAGCGCGGCCGCCTGCTCCAAAGGCGCAGTGATCGCCGATGAGTTGAGATCGATCAAGCCGCTAAGCAGACCTAAGAAGCGTCCACCATCAAGGACAGGCACGGTGATGGCCACTACAGGGCGGTTCTTGAGAGGATCCCGAAAAGGCTCAGAGACGGTGACCTCGTGAGACGTGAGAGCTTCGGCTATATGGGAAAGATGAGAGAGGTCAGCCCCCGACGGGTAGAGGCCAGGTGGGTGAGACAATACCACATGCCCACGTGCATCAAGGAAGGCGATGCCGGACGCGAAGAGGCCAACCCGGCCATACGTGTAGGCGATCATAGTGACTTCAGGCACCAAGTTCGAGTCCGTTGGGTTAAAGTCGGCGAAGCGGCGGGCCTGTTGCAACTCAGAGATAGCCTGTTCCAGCACCCCGTCGATCCGGCCCGCGGCCATCTGGGCGATGACCAGACGCTCTTCCAAGAGGCGGCTCGCGCTATCGCGCAGCACCCGCTCGCCGAGGAGTGCGAACGCGATGAAAAGGGCCAGAAAACCGACGCTGATGGCTAATGCCATCCGTGGCCACAAACCCAGGTTAAGCAACCGATGTCGCATATGCCTCACGGGCTCACCCCTCCGATGTGTCCATGGGATGTCACACCACTTCCGTCAGGCATCATGAGAGGGACAACACTCAAGGCAGATCCGCTTCTGCGTGCCTCGATAGATCATACCGGGGACCAGCCGGGCACTTCCCTACCGCCCACTCACGGTCGAGATCGCGCTTCCCCATGCCCATCGCGTCCATCATCGAAGACGGTCACATGGGGGCGCGAGGGCATGACCTCCAGATGAGCCGGCTCGGCCAGGGCGGCATCGATGGCGTCGCCGCGACGCACTACGTAGGTCAGGATGTTGTTCGCGTAGAGCAGGCGGACCGTCTCATGCCATGACGGCGCCGGGCCGAAGGTATCGGCCGCCAGCAAGACGGCCATGCTGCGCACGCCGCGACGCCTTAGCTCCCGCAGAGCGATCACCCATTCATGCGAGATGGAGGGGGTAATGGCGATGATAGTGATGCTCCGAGTCAGATGCCGTCCCTCCAGGGCGATCATGTGCGCGAACGGCATCTCGCCTTGGGCCTTGATCACCGCCAGAGTCTCCAGGATGCGATCCAACTGCCGCTCCCCGCGATCAGCCTGGACGATCTCTCGCCGCTGCGCGTATGTCGCGAGGCCTACAGCCCGGTCGCGACGCAGGAAGTGACGGGCCAGCGACGCGGCCACCGTGACGCCGTACTCCTCCGTGCTAGGGATCAGCGTCAACTGGCGCGGCTCGCGAGCCAGCAGGAATGGCCCACGATAGCTCTCTTGGGAGGGCGGCGTCCAGGGCGCGGCCACATGGACGGATTGATCCATGTCCAGGAAGATCCACACATCGGCGGTGGGGTCCAGCTCGAATTCCTTCACGATGAGCCGCCCCGTGCGGGCCGTTGATCTCCAATGGATGCGGTTGAAGGAGTCCCCCGGCTGATAATCGCGCACGCCCGCGACGTTCGTGGTGATGTAATGCGTGCGTCGTCGCATCGCATCGCCCCCGGACAGCTCGCCCAAGGGCGGCGCGAAGCCACGCAGTTCCACCGTCGCCGGGTACACGATCAAGGAGCTGGTGGCGGGCAGCAGTCGCTCCATCCGAAACAGCCCCAGCGGGTCGCCTGAGGCCAATACCATGGGTCCCAGAGTATAGAGGCCACGCTGCTGACACAGTGTGCGCACGAGCCATCGCTGGCGGCGATGCCCTCCCAAGGCGCTGATCACGCGGCTCGTGTGATGCCCTGGTAGGTCGGATAGATCGCGGACCTCCAGCCAGAATTTGGGGAACCGGGAGCGGTTCTCGACCTCGAATTGCTCCTCGGCGAAGCGTCCCACTTGAGAGCGGCGTGAACGCGTGTAGCGCTTAATCTGGATCCAGTGAATCCCGAACCAGGCCCATAGGAAGGCGAGGAGCATCACGGCGGTGATCAGATAAGCGACCGTATACGCGATCCTCCGACCGGTGTTCAGAGCGAAGATCCAGGCGACCAGCGCTAGGAGGATGATGCCCCACGATCGTTGCAAGGTTCACCTCATCCAAATGACGAAAGGGCACGCCATAGTGCCCCTTAGTGATAGGACTGCCGCTTGAATGATGGCCCCTGCGGCTCTTTCGCATCGCAGGGAATTAGCGAGCCCGGACGCGCGCACCGGGCACGGGGACGGAGCTCAACACCTCTTCCACCACCGCCCTGGGATCGACGTTTTTGATGCGAGCGGAGGGGCTGATGATCAGACGATGCGCCAGCGTAGGCTCGGCCAGGGCCTTAATGTCGTCCGGGATGACATAGTCGCGGCCTAGCACGGCCGCCCTCGCCCGGCCCGTCTTGTACAGCGCCAGGGAGGCCCTGGGCGAGGCCCCCAGGTAGACATCGGGATGCTGTCGCGTCGCCGTGACCAACGAGACGATATATTCCTTGATCAAGTCGTCCACATAGACCTGCTTGACGGCCTCCTGGGCGGCTAGCAATTCGTCCACCGACACGACCTGCCCGATCGTCTCGATGGGGTGCACCTCCCGTTGCATGTCCAACATGGCTATCTCGTCCTTGGGAGCGGGGTATCCCAGCCGAATCCGCATCATAAAACGGTCCACTTGCGCCTCGGGCAACGGGAAGGTCCCTTCGTACTCGATGGGGTTCTGGGTGGCCAGGACCAGGAACGGGCGCGCCATAGGATAGGTCACGCCGTCAACGGTGACTTGGCGTTCCTCCATAGCCTCTAAGAGGGCCGACTGAGTCTTAGGCGTGGCCCGGTTGATCTCATCCGTCAACACGATCTGCGCCATGATCGGGCCCGGGCGGAACTCGAACTCGCCCGTCTTCTGATTGAACACGGACACGCCCGTCACATCGCTGGGCAGCATATCGGGCGTGAACTGGATGCGTCGAAAGGTACATCCGATGGATTTGGCAATCGCCCGGGCTAGCATCGTCTTACCGACGCCCGGCACATCCTCGATCAGGATATGTCCCTCACATAATAGGGCGAAGAGCGTCAGTTGTATCTCATCCCGCTTGCCGATGATGACCTTCTCTACGTTATCTACGATCCGTTCCGCGACCTCGCGTACCTGATCCATACGTTGGTTTTCTCCCTTCCGTTAATATCCACCTCACGGAGTTGGATGCTCCACGTATTGAAATGCCTTCGGCGAAGAGCGATCTTATCTCGTCTCCCTCGCTTCGGGCGATCCGCAGCCTCATTACTTATGGCTTATGGCATTTTGCCAGCTTAGCCCTCACCCCTTTGGTCCCCTTCGGGATAACCCGACGTCAGTCGGGTTAGGAGGGATGAGGGCCTTACGAGGCTCGGACATTAGCCTCGAGAGCATTATACCAGCAATCTATGAAAGAAGTAAGCGGGCTCGCATACATTTCGGTCGAGAGGTGCGACGCACCTCTTAGATCGGCCAAAACCATTGAATTATCCTGAAAGATCGCCAAAGTGGATCTTGCGGCGCTTCATGTTCGAAGGCGCGTCGCACCTTCAGAGCAAAGAGATCCCACCGGGAGTCCCGCCAGCTGGGCGCGCAATTCGCCACCAGGCTGAAAAGCGCTCATTTTCCTGCTCGCGATTGTCGAGTCTGCGCGGACGTGCTATACTGCGCGCACGATGGGGACCGCGAGGATGTCCATGGGAGATGAATTCCCCGTTCTGGGGCGCGGTATCGCCCCAGGCAAAGTGATCCTGTTCGGTGAGCACTCGGTGGTATACGGCCGCCCGGCCATCGCCGCTCCGGTGACCCGCGTCTGGGCCGAGGCCATAGTCACCCCCGGCGAGCCCGGCGTGGGGATCACCATTCACGCGCCGGACCTGAACCGGCGCTTCGGGCTGGCTCAGGCCCCGCCGGATGAGCCGCTGGCCTTCGTCGTGCGGCTCACCCTGGAAGCGTTGGATCTCTCCTCACCGCCCGATTGGACGATCACGATCCGTTCGACGATCCCCATCGCCGCCGGCATGGGCAGCGGGACCGCTGTCTCGGCGGCGATGGCTCGAGCCATCGCCGCCGCGGCCGATCGCGCGTTGCCAAATCCCGTCCTCTCCGACCTGGTATACCAGGTGGAGCGGCTGCATCACGGCTCGCCTTCGGGCGTGGACAACACGGTCGTCAGCTACGCGGCGCCGGTATATTTCATCCGGGGACAACCGCCGCAGCTCCTTCGGATCGCCCGGCCGTTCTGGTTGGTCATCGCCGATACGGGTGTACCTAGCTCGACCCGGGAGGCGGTGATGGCTGTGCGTCGCGCGTGGGAGGCGGACCGGGTGCGCTTCGAGGCGTTGTTCGACAGGATCGCCGCGATCGTCGAGCGGGCCCGCGCCGCGATCGAAGGAGGCGATGTGGACGCGCTGGGTCCGCTGATGGACGAGAACCACGCGTTGCTACGGGAGATGGGCGTCAGCTCGCCTGAGTTGGAGCGCCTGGTCACGGCCGCGCGCGCCCACGGCGCGGCCGGGGCCAAGCTGGTGGGGGCGGGCCGCGGCGGCAACATGATCGCCCTGGTCGAGCGTGAGCGGACGAACGCGGTCGCCGAGGCGTTGCGTTCCGCCGGCGCCACGCGCTGCATCATCACACAGGTGAGGCAGGAGGCGGCGAACGCGTATGAGTGAACCCTTCCCCTCCTTGCGCTCCTTCCTGGCCGACGTGGAGGCCGCGGGCCATCTCATGGCGATCCGACACCCTGTGGACCCCTATCTGGAGATGGCGAAGGTGATCTACGCGCTGGACGGCCGTCCGGTGCTCTTCACGGACGTGATGGGGAGCGATTATCAAGTGGCCGCCGGGATCTGCTCCGACCGAAGGTACTTCGCCATGGCGTTAGGGTGCGAGCCGGAGCGGATCCTATTCCGCCTGGCGGAGGCGCTGGCCGCCCCGCAGGAGCCTCCCGTCGTCCAGGAGGCCCCTTGTCAGGAGGTGATCGAGGAGGACGTCGATCTGGAGCGCATCCCCTTCCTCACCCATTGGGAGGGGGACGCGGGCCCGTACGCCACTGCGGCGATCGCGATCGTCCCTGATCCGGAGCTCGGCCCTAACGCGTCGTTCCACCGGCTGCTGCGATTGGACCGCCGTCGCTGCGTGGCCCGCATCATCGAGCAGCGCGGCACGGATATGGCCTATCGCAGAACGATGGGTGATCTGCCTGTGGCCATATGCATCGGGCTGCCGCCTCATATCCTGTTGGCTGCCGCCATGTCGCCGCCGCCGGACGTGGATGAGATGCACATCGCCCAGGCGCTGGCCCCCACGCCGCTGGTCCGCTGTCGGACGGTGCCATTATACGTGCCCGCGGTCGCGGAGATCGTCCTGGAGGGGCGGATCACGCAGCAGATGGCGGCTGAGGGGCCGTTCATGGACTTGACCGGCACATGGGACATCGTCCGCCAACAGCCGGTGATCGAGATCGATTGCATCACGCACCGACGCGATCCCATCTACCAGGCGCTGCTCCCAGGGCAGCGCGAGCATCGATTGTTGATGGGCATGCCGCGAGAGCCCACCATCTTCGCCACCGTCAACGAGGTGTGCGAGTGCTTGAACGTCCATATCACCCCTGGAGGCGCCTCCTGGCTGCACGCGGTGGTGCAGATCCGCAAGCGTCATCCCGACGATGGACGACGCGCGGCGGAGGCCGCCTTTCGAGGTCATAGCTCGCTCAAGCATGTGTGGGTGGTGGATGAGGACATCGATCCCTTTGATCCCGACGACGTGGAGTGGGCCATGGCCACCCGATTCCAGGCGGATCGGGATCTGTTGATATGGCGGGAGCAGCCGTCCAGCTCCCTGGACCCGTCGGCCACGCATATCCCTGGTCAGAAGTCCCGTTCGGCGAAGATGGGATTAGATTGCACGATCCCGTGGGATTCGCCGGAGGGACCTGAAGATCCGGCCCTGTTTCAGCGCGTCCCCATCCCACGCATCGATCCTACACCCTACCTGGAGGCATAACGGTTAGAGGACGACATGAGCTCACGACGCGATGATAAGGCCGCACAGCAGACAGAACAGGTGGATATCCTGCGCACCTTCATCGCCATTGAGCTGGATGAGCCCGTATATATCGCTCTAAGCGCGATTCAGGAGGAGCTCAAGGGCAGGGTGCCCAGGGGGAGTGTACGCTGGGTCAATCCATCCAATATCCATCTCACGTTGAAGTTCCTGGGAGACACGCCGGCCTCCCGGCTTTCGGAGATCAAGGCCGCGCTGGAAGAGGCGTGTGCCGGCATACCGCCTCTGGATTTGACCATCGAGGGACGGGGGTGCTTCCCCAACTTCCGGCGCCCTAACGTGATCTGGGTGGCCGTGCGGGACCACGGCGGCATGCTGGCGCGATTGCAGCGGGTCGTTGAGGAGCACATCGCGCCGCTGGGATGGCCTACGGAGAAGCGGGCGTTCCGGCCCCATCTCACCCTGGGACGGGTGAATCGACGTCTCACCTCAAGGGAACGGGCGGTCGTGGGAGCCGCGGTGGAGTCGCTGGAAGTCGAGCAGATCGCGACGATCCACGTGACGCACGTCAGCCTAATGCGCAGCGATCTGCACCCAAGCGGAGCCGTATACACGCGCCTCTTTCACGTCGCGCTAAAGGATCAGTAGGGACGAATCGCTTTGCGATCAGGCTTTCAACTCCAAGCGCTCTGGCTGCGGACGACCCTCATCCCCCG
>DUEN01000152.1 GCA_011176545.1 Caldilineae bacterium
CCCGGCGGATGCGCGTATCCGTCGCGCGCTTGCATTCCACGAACGTCGGGATGCCATCCTGGTCCAGGAAGAGGTGATCGAGGCTCCACCAATCGCCTCCTGCAGCAGTGGCCGGGACGCCTAATTCCCGCCCAACCAGCAACCATCGCCGGGGGTTCTCCGGGTCGATTTGATCCCCCGGCAATAGATCAGGATACCGGGCAAGCAGTCCCTGGAGCACGGCTTCCCTCACGTATCCCGTCTCCTCCAGCTCCGTAAGAGCCTCCCCATCCCTGTCCACAAGGAAGATCCTGGCTTTATACATTCTCACCCTCCATCTGTCCGAACGAAGAAGCGAGCTTGCCCGATCCGCCACAGGGTGCCTGCCGCCAGGACGACCAAAACAGGCTCTATGGGAGCACGCATACGAAAGCCACCCCAGAATACCAGCGCATTAGCCGTAAAGCAAATGACGACGACATAAAGGGGAGTCATCGACCGCCACCGGGAACGATACAGCCATATCCCCACCGCGGCCAACGAGGCGACGATGACGTAGCAGTAAAACCCGATGTTCTCCGGAAAACCCCGCGTAAAGCGATACAGGTGCCAGAGGTTGACGAATCGCCAGAACGCCATCTCTGGCAGATCACGTACGTGGGAGCGGATGAAGGCCAGCCCCATCCGCCGCCACAGCCGATCGCGCGCCACCTCGCTCATCGGCTCGCCGCATCGGGCGCCGCTCACCCGACAGGGCGAGATCCAGTCCCCCCGATATGTCGGGTCACGCAACACGATCTCATTATAGGAGCCCAAGAGCACAGCGCCTCCCATGGTGCTGGCCGGGATGAACGCGCCCATCGCGATCCAGTTACGCACGACCCACGGCGTCAACAAGACGATCACGACGAGGGTGGCGCCGGCGATGATCGGCCAGGCCCGTCGCCGCCAGTACCACAACGCCCAGGCCACCACACCGGCCCACAAGAGGAGCCCGTTGGGTCGGGTGAGCGCTGCCAGCCCCAAGGCGCCCCCCAGGAGGCCGACATCACGGAGGCGCACCCGTCGGGTTAACCTCAACATGGCCCACACGGCCAGGATTGTCCATAGGATGAAAGGGGTTTCCGAGAGGAGCTGGCTATCATGGTAGATGAGCATTGGATAGCCGGCCGCCATCACCCCGGCCAACCGCCCCGGCCATTCCCCGAAGGCCTCCGCCCCCACCCGATAAGTGATCACGCAGGACAGCGAGCCCAACACGCTCTGCATCACCAGCGCGGCGCCGTAATGGACCCCAAAGACGACATATACGCCCGCCAGCAGCAATGGGAAAAGCGGCGGCCGGATCGCCGTCAACGCGCCGGAGGCCAGCCGATAGCCATGCCCTGCAGCCAGATTCTCGGCGATGGCGCTGTACTCGGCGGCATCGCGCTGCGGCACGTAGTCCCAGCCCACCAGCAGCGAGATGTACGCCAGGCGTAATCCCAGCGCCAGCAGAAAGATCACGAGGCCCCAAAACAGCGGCGAGCGTGGCAACTTCCTCATACGCCCTCGTCAGCGCCCAGTCGATAGGTGGCGCCGCACGCGGGGCACACCTGCTCATCCCCACGGTCGTGGAGCGGACGCCCACAGAGGCACACATACCCAGCCAGCCGCGCTGGATTCCCCACCACGAGCCCCTGAGCCGGCACATCGTGCGTCACCACCGCGCCCGCGCCCACCACGGCGAACGGCCCGACCGTGATACCCGCCAGGAGGATGGCGCCGGCGCCGATCGAGGCGCCTCGGCACACGCGTATGGGTGAGACCTCCCAATCCTGGTCCGTCTTCAGTCGGCCGTCCGGCGTGATCGCCCGCGGATAGCGATCGTTGGTCAGGCACGCGTGTGGCCCGACGAACACGCCGTCCTCCAGGACGACGCCGTGGTAGATCGACGCGTTGTTCTGGATCTTCACCCGATCCCCGATGACCACATCGCGGTCGATGTACACGTTCTTGCCCAGGACGCACTCCCGCCCGATCACGGCGCCCTCCCGCACCTGGGCGTGATGCCAGATGCGGGTGCCCGGGCCGATCCGCGCGTCCGGCGAGACCTCCGCCGTCGGATGGATCAGCGGTTGATCTTCCATAAGCACGATCCCTCAGATCGATCGCAGGTATGCACGGATGACCTCGTGGATATGACACGGGGGCGGCTCATACGGCACAGGGGTGAAGGAACGGGCCGCTTCCAACGCCTGGGCCAGGTCCTCCACCTGACGGCACCAGATGAGGTGCCCATCGCGAGAGAAGATCTCCGCCAGGCTCGCCTGGTGGCCATAGTATGTGTTGGGATTGGGGACGCAGACCACCTTCTTGCCCAAGCCTAAAGCCTCCACGATGACGCCCAGCCCCGCGTGGCAGACGATCAGGTCAGCCTGCTCCATATACGGCTCCAGAGCGGGGGCGTAACGGAAATAGCGCGCATGTCTCGGCTCGTAGGCGCCCCGCCCGATCTGCATGAGGATCTCATCGTCCAGATCCGGCGCCAGCCGATCCATCTCGCGCACCAGCGCGTCGAAATCGGTATGCCCCACGGTAACGAAGATCACCACAGCCTCCCCGCGTAGATGGCCCCTGGGACCTGAGTCACCAACTCCGGCCACTGGACGAAGAAGAGATCGGCCAGATGCCTCATGATCTTGCCCGTGGTCGTTAAATAGTGCACGGGCGAGGCGGTCTCCACGTAGATGATGTGAGCGCCCATCAGCTTGGCGAGCAGCGAGACAGGCACGGCCAGCCCGGGTCCGGCGCTGAGCACCACGTCGGGACGTATTCGCCACAACACACGGGCAGCCTGAGCCCCAGAGACAAGGAGCTTCCACGCCACCCGCCAGGGAGGATCATCCTGGAAACGGGGCCGCAGCGCCCGAAACACAGGGCCGGGCCGCGTGATCTTGGACTCCGAGATGGGATCATCCTCCGCGATCAGATAGTTGTATGTGTAGTCCGGCCCAAGAAGCTCGACGAGCCGCACCATCTCCTTGGTATGTCCACCCGAGCCCAACACGACCAGGATCCTCAAGATTTCCCCTCCAGCGTCTTTTGGTAGACATCCAGGACCTGCGAGGCGATGCGATCCAGGCTGAAGCGGCGGCGGATCACCGCCCTGCCCCTCGTCCGGCCATGCGCCAGCGCCTGCTGCAGCCCTTCGGCCAACGCCTCCGGGCTCGCCTCCGTCACGACGCAGCCCGCCGTCCCTCCCACGACCTCCGCCACATCGCCCACATCCACCGAGACCACAGGCAGGTTACAGGCCATAGCCTCCTTCACCACCATCGGCGAGCCTTCGTGGGTGGACGTCAGGATCAGCGCGTCACAGGCCTGCATGTATAACGGCACCCGATCGTGAGGCTGCCCGGTGAGCGTGATGAGCTCCGCGTCCGTGCCCATCACTCGCAGGCGCTCCACCGCCGCCTGCGCCAATGGATACCGCTTCTCGGGCCGCAGGTCGCCCGCGAACAGGATCAGCGGGCGCTCCGGAGGCAATCCCAGCTGTCGCCGCGCGGCCGCGCGATCCCCCGGCCGAAACAGCACCATATCCACGCCGCATGGGATCACGTGACAGGGGATGGGAGCCAGCGCCTGCTGCATCGCCCGTGAGACCACGATCACCTGGTCCGCCCAGCGAGACGCCCACCGGCACAAAGGCGCCGTCCAGCCTGTCAACACCTCGATCCCATGATGGGTCAGCACCAACGGGCATCGCCACTGCAGCCGGGCGATCAACCCGGAGAACACATAGTGGGCGTGAATGAGATCGTATCGCCCCCGCCGTAACCGCGCCCATAAGCGCGGCAGGCCCCACGCGTAGTTCAACGTGCTGCGCCGCCCATCGATGTAGAGCACATCGAAGGTGACCCCCAGCCTCTCCAGCGAGGCCACCTGTTCGGCGATGAAGATCCCCGACGCGGGTCGATCCGGCGTCGGGTACATGTTGGTCACCAGGAGCACGCGCATGGCCGTCCTCAACTCTCGGTTGAGCTCTGGGCCGCCTGACGCAGCGCGGCGGACAGCGGCTTCGGATTCGAGAGCAGGATCGCGTTCAGGCGCGTCCAGAAGCGATCGAGATAATCGGAGAGCGCCCAACGCACGATCTCATCGTTGATCATCCCCCAGGGCCGCTCGGCATCCACCCGATAAACGTCTCGTCCTTCAGCCAACCGGCGATATGCCTCGGCCTGGGTCTGCAGCAGCGGCAGCCACTCATCGCCGCCCTTCCGATCGAACGCGGCCTCCGGGCTCAACTCCAACAGGAAGGCTACCCGCGGCCGAGGCGTCAGCCGGGACGCCAGCCGGATCGCGGGATGTCGCCAGACCCCGGTCCCGCCTAAGCGAGCCGCCAGATCCGCCAGGGCGTCCAGCACATATCGGTCCGCCACGACGACCCGGCCCAGCCACAGCCTGGGCCAGATCCGCGTGATCGCTATCATGGTCAAATCCAGCCCCACGACCCACGGCCAGAGGGCGCGAACCCATGGCTGGTGGAAGCGTCGAGCCCGAGCGATCTCCCGCGCGGCTCGGTCCTCGCCCTCAACGGGGTGCCCGCGGGCACCCCTCACCAGGCGCATCATCCCGGCGACGAAGGACGAGCTGCCGGGGCGCCCCCACACGTAGTCCACCCGCAGACCACACTGCTCGAACGCGTCCCGGAGGGCCCGTGCCTGCGTCGTCTTGCCGGAGCCATCCAGCCCGCTGATCGCGTACACGGCGCCCGGCTGGCTGCGTATCCCCATCCGACGCCGCGTGCCGTAGACCACGTGCACCACGATGTCCTTCAGCCGTTGCCGAGGTGCCCGATCCGGCGATCGCCACATCTTGGCTAGGAACAGACGTTTCGACATCTTGAAGGGGATCGGGAAGGGGAACGACACGGGGCCGTGCAACTGCCGATCTAAAGCGTCTACAAAGGCGGCGGGCGCCATCTGGCGCGCGGCCTCCATGACTTCGGAAGGCAACGGGGAGCGCCCACTCAACGCCCGGACCAGGGCATCCCATAGCCACAGCATCCCCGCCAGGCCGTCCAGCCATCCCGTCCGCTCGGCCGTCGCGAAGACGCGCCCCCATTCGAAGTCCGGCTGGCGCAGCGCGTATCCCGCGCGGGCTAGATCCACCAGCCGAACGCCCTTGTTCTCATACAGCGCATGAGCCCACACGATCGCCAGCCCGTCCGATGGATGAGGTGCCCACACCAGCAGGTCGTCCTCGGCTTGACGGGCATCTCGCGCCACGCGCCGCGCGTCCAGGAAGGGCACATGCCACTCGACCTGACCGTGCACATGGATCGCGCTCACCTCGCGGCCGGCGTGGAATCGCTTAAACAGATACTTGTTGGGCTCCTCCAGGTGTCGCAGCTCCACGTATCCCAGCCGTCGTAAGGCCGCCCGGGCATCCAGCGCTCGATCGACGGGGACCAGGGCATCCACGTTATCGCTGGTGTAGGGGAATGAGGGCGGCGGCCCCAACGATTTAATCAATACAGGGCGGATACCCTGAGCCTTCCACGCCTCGTTCACCTCGGCGAAGGCCGCGCGCTGCGCCTGCAATCGGGCCTCCTCTTCTTCCAGGGCCGCGCGCCACCCTTCCCAGGCATACAACCAGGCCGCCTGGGGACGATCATCTCCCCGTAGCCACAGGAGCGGCACCTTGTTCCGTCGCAGGAGCTGCAACACCTCCTGGCGAGGAGCTGGCGCGGCGGGCAGGGGGACAGGGATGCCTGAGATGGGAGCCAGCAGCCAGGCGGCCCACGCGATCTCTGGCGAGATGTGTGCCATCGCCTCAGGCACGTGGTCCTCCTCGTAATACGGCACGCAACAACGCCTCCGCCGCCTGGCTCCAGCTATGGCCCAGGACGCGCTGGCGCGTACGTACCGGGATCCCCGCCCTGATCCTCTCCAGGGCCCGCATCATCTCGGGCTCCGTCCGCGCGTAAAGCAGGCCATCCCCCTCGGCGAAGAGCCGAGGCAGGCCCCCGAATGGCGTCGTCACCACCGGGCGATCACATGCCATCGCCTCCAGCACGGAGAGGGGGACGTCTATAGAGGCCACCTCGCCCTCAGCATAGGGGGTGGGGAATAGATAAGCGTCGCACAATTGGTAGATCTCCTCCACGCGCGGCAGGTACTCCGTGATCACGCGCACGCCAGCCGCTTCCAGGCTCTCCCGCAAGGCCCCCTCTTGCGGCGTGCTCGTGCTCCCCACCAGTAACGGGCGCATCCCCGCCTGCGCGAATTCGGTTAAAACGTCCAGGTTGCGCCCGGCGCGGATATGCCCGATATGGGCGACGACGAAATCGGCATCGCGGAACCCGTAGCGCGCCCGCAGGGCGGCGCGCGCCGCCTCATCCAAAGGTCGAAAGCGATCGAGGTCAACGCCGGGCGTCCACCAGACGGCCTGTAATCCAAGGGACTGAACCTGCCTCGCCGTCCGCTCGCTCATGACGGCCACCCGGATCGCCTGCAGGCCGGGCAGCCGGGCCATCACGCGCATCAGCGGCGTCTCCGGCCGCGGCTGCAACGCCACCACGATCAGCGGCGCTCCCCTCGCGTACCCCCGCAGGAGCCATGCCCTCAACAGCGTCGCGGCCGTCAGGGAGGCCGTCGGCACATAGATCACCGCATCAGCGCCACTGCGCGCCACCGCCCGGGCCACGCCCGGCCCGAACAACAGCCGATTGGCCGATACGTTCGTACATCCCCATTCTGGCACGTCCGCGCCGTGGGCGGTCAGGAAGAGGATGTCCGCGTGGTGGCGGAGCCCCTGCGCCAGATGGACGGTCAGCTTCTTGATGCCCTCATCAGCCGGCGGCCGGATCCGCTCGCCGAAGACCAACACGCGTCGGCCGCTCATGCCGCCCTCCCGTAGGCGGCGGCCAGCTCATATACCGCCTTGTACGCCCTCGCCGTCTCCGAGGCGCGAAACCGGGCCGCGACCTCACGGGCGCGCACGCCCATCGCCCGCCGTAACGTCGCGTCGGTCAGGATCTGATCTAGCCGCGCCGCGAGGGCCGAGGGCTCCCCGGGTGGCACCAGGAACCCGGTGACGCCATCGTCCACGAGATCGGGCACGCCCCCCACTCGCGTGGCGACGACCGGCCTCCCGGCCGCCATCGCCTCCGCCAGGCTCATGGGCGACGCCTCCTGTCGCGAGGCCAGGGCGATCACCCGGGCCTCGGCCATCTCGGCCAGCAGTCGATCCTGATCCAACAACCCGAGGAAACGCACCCGATCGTCCAGGTCATGGTTGGCCACGTAGGCCCTCACGCGGGCGAAATAATCGTCATCCGTGCTACGTCCCGCCACGTGCAACACGGCCGGCCGGCCCTGGTCGCGCAGCCGCTCGATGGCACGCACCAGCGTCAGCACGTCCTTCAGCGGCGTGATCGTGCCCGTCATCAGCACCCGTCCCGGCCGCCCATCGCCCTCCACGGCGAAGAATCGGTCCGGCACCGGA
>DUEN01000153.1 GCA_011176545.1 Caldilineae bacterium
CTGGCTGGTGGGGCGTCCTTCGGCGGAGTTTTTGCCCATCCTGGCCCGCTATCGGGACCTGCCCGGTCTTCGTTTGATAGGATATGTGACTGATCCCGTGGCCGTCTATCAGCAGGCGGACGTCTTTACCTTTCCCACCATCGAAGAGGGGAGCGCGCTGGTCACCTACGAAGCGCTGGCCTGCGGCCTGCCGGTGGTGACCACACCCAACGCTGGATCGGTGGTGCGGGATGGAGTAGAGGGCTTCATTGTCCCGACTCGAGATGTAGAAGCCCTGGTGGCTGTGTTGGAGCGGCTGCGGGCCGATGAGCGGTTGCGGCTGGGGATAGGCTGGGCGGCGCGTCAACGTGCTGAGGCGTTCACGTGGGAGAGATATGAAACAAGCCTGGCACGAATTTGTACGGCGATTGGATAGCAACATAGCGCAGAATTGGCGGATCGTCTTGTTCTTGCTGATCGGCATATCGGTGCGTGTACTGCCCGTTCTGCAGGCAGATTATCCCTTAGGGGAGGGCGGCCTCTTCTATTGCATCATTCAGTACATCGCCGAACAGGGAACCCTGCCACGACAGATTCCTTATTACAGTTGTGGTCTGCCCTTTGCCTACCCGCCTTTAGGTTTAGCTATGTACGGTGCGGCGCTCCGGTATACATCGCTCCCTCTCTTCACCATTCTCAAATGGAGCGCGCCGTTCTTTTCCGTGCTATCTCTATTGGCGTTCACCCTTTTGTCTGCGCGTTTCCTAAAGGATCTCGCCAGGGAACTGGCAATCCTCAGTTTCGCCACAATGCCTGCCGTCGTGGCTCACGTCACAGCATCTGACAGCATTCGCAACATGGCCCTGTTTTTCACGCTCGTCAGTCTGTCCATGCTCCACGACGCCCTGTCCCAGGACAGGCCTGAGAGTGATCTAGCGAGGAATGCCATCGCCGCCGGGTTATGTGGCGGTCTGGCTATCCTCACCCATCCATCGATCGGGCTGGGATTGGCCACGGTCATGGTGCTATTTGCGGCCTACTTCATCTACAAGCAAAGAACCCGACTCGTCATGCGCGTTGCATTCCTAGTCCTGGGCACAACAATCCTGGTCACAGGAATCTGGTTCCTGCTGCTATATAACCTCCATGGTGTGGGTTTTCTATCGCTCTTGATAAATGCATCCAGTTCTCGCCCGTACAAATCGATCTGGCTTCTGACCCTGCTCGAGCTGGGGGCAACCGGCGAGCCTTTTGCGGACCTCTGGGCGGTGACCGGCAGCATCGGTCTGATTTATGGCTTCGTGACCGGAAATCCGCTGCCGTTCCTCTGGTTTCTGGTGACGCCTATTCACTGGTCAAACCAGGTGTACGCCGTGCCCCTGACTATTGGGGCTGGTTTGGGGTTTGGGGAGGTCATCGTCCCCGCCATTATTCAAAAGGCAGGTCGCTTGCGCCGGGTCATCACATCGTTGCTGCTCGTGGCTATAGTCGGCTACACGACCCTGGGAGCACTGACTTTCTCTATCCGACCCGAGACCCCGCTAGTCGGCAGGCTCTGGGGCAGCCGAGGTATGTATCCACAGGTGAGCGATGCCCGGCTGGAGGCGTGGGCTTGGATGGCCAATCACCTCCCAGAAAATGCTCAGGTTGTCTTAGTAGCAGAGGAAAAAGAATGGGTTCCGGCCTTTGCCCACGTCTGTGCCAATATCCCCCAGGGAGCGGAATGGGTCGGCAAGTTTCTGTATTATGGAGAGATGTATAACCGATTGTTCGGCACTTCCAGCCCAGAAGAGCTTTTTGCCATTCTACATGAGTACAGGCAACCGGTTGAGTACGTCTACCTGTCAATAAAAATAAGTCCTTACTTCCGTACCTGCACAGCTAACCATGGCGGTAATCCATACCTGCTCAAGCGTAGCTTGGCCGAATGGGAATGCACACAGCTTCTTTTTGAAAACTCAGAAGTAGCACTCTACGACGTGCGGGCTTGCATGGCCACACCCTTGCGAACTCAAGACTAGAGATCATGTCCGAGGACAGGATAATAAAGCTGCGAAACGACATCCGCGAATATGAGGCAGCCTGCCTGATCGCCGAGTTAGTAGGCGAAGCCCGGGTAATCCTCAATGTTGGCCCTTCGTGGGGGCGGGATTTCTACGCCTTAACCGAGCGGGGAAAACAGGTCGTGAATATGGATATCGCCCCCCAACGTCATTTGCTCGCTATGGTGCGGGGAGATGCTAGTCAGGGGTTTCCCTTTCCTGCGCGTTTCTTTGACGCTGTGGTAATGCCCGAAGTGCTGGAACATCTCATAGGGGATTGGATTGCCTTTGAAGAGGCGCGCCGAGTCCTGAAGGACGATGGTCGGCTCATTGTCACCGTTCCTTTCTACAACGACCAGCCACCTTACCACGTCCGTATTCACTCTCCCAGGACCATCTTCCGCCTGTTAGCAGCCTCAGGGTTCTCAGCCGAGCGAATCATTTACCGAGGTGGGTGGATACGCTTTCCTCGGCTCGTGCATGCGATCCGCAAAATTCTTGCCCCCCTGAAGCTGAGTAAGGCTTGGTACCGAGCCGTTGTTGCAATGGATCGCTGGTGGGGAGAACAACCCTGGTCCCAGCGTTGGGCCAAAGGCGTGTATATTTTGGCTCGTAAAGACAAAGCCTTGGATTGGCGCCATATCAATGTGGAGGAATTCCGGCACTGATGCGAATCTCCGTGATTATCCCTACCTACAATCGCAAAGACCTGTTGCGCCGCTGCCTGGCCGCCGCCACGAGCCAGGACTACCCTAACTATGAGGTCATCGTTGTAGACGACGGCTCCACCGACGGCACCGAGGAGATGGTGCGGCGGGAGTTCCCCCAGGTGCGCTATCTGCGTCAGGAAACGAACCGGGGACCGGCGGCGGCCCGCAACCGGGGCATTCGAGAGGCCACCGGCGAGATCATCGCCTTCACCGACGACGACTGCGTCCCGCCACCGAACTGGCTGAGCAGGCACCTGCAGCACTACACTGACCCCGACATAGGAGCCGTGGGAGGGCCCCAGGTGCCCCCTTCCCCCAACCTTTACGATAAGCTTGAGATAGCGCACTACCCCGAGGAGTACGCCGGGCCAATACAACGCATTGAGCGGCTTACCGGCTGGGAGGGTCTAGCCGCAAGTAACATGAGCGTCCGGCAGGAGGTCTTTGAGCGCGTCGGCAAGTTTGACGAAGCCTTCCTCACCGGTGCTGACCCCGAGTTTGTCCGACGGGCGGTGCGGGCTGGCTACGCCATCGTGCGAGATCCCACCTTGCAGGTGACGCACCTCAAAGTCCATACCCTCGCCTCCTATTTGAGGATGCGCTTCCGGCGGGGCTGCGGCGTCGTGCTCACAGATCTCAGGGAGCACTCCTTGTCACCCTGGCGCTTCATTCCGGTGGTGAACGTCATAAGAGGGTGGCAGGATTGGAGGAGCTTCCAGGCAATGTTTAGCGGAGGATGGAGAGCGTTCGTCTGCTTTTGGGGACTGATGTTCCTAGTGCGGTGGGCAGATGTCGCCGGACGGCTCTACTATTACTGGCGGGTGGGGCGACAGCAATAGGAGATCCCAGAATAATGCAGCGCGTCTTGGACATCGGGTGTGGACAGAACAAAACGCCGGGGGCGATTGGGGTGGACGTCAATCCTGCCACTCAGGCCGACGTCTTGGCCGACGCCGACCGCGCATCCCTGCCCTTCGCCGATGACACTTTCGA
>DUEN01000154.1 GCA_011176545.1 Caldilineae bacterium
TATCGCGAAAGACTGGGAGACTGTGAAGGGGCAACGGGAATCCATCGCGGCGGTCATACTTCGATTCGGCATTCGGGCCTCTCTCACCGTCCCCGTCATGGCCAATGGGCGTCGCATCGGAGGGCTGAGTGTGGCCTCCTCCGAGCCGCGGGCCTGGACCCAAGAGGAGATCACTCTGGTAGAGGCTGTGGGACGTCAGATCGGCGCTGCGGCCGAGCGGCTACGGTTATTGGAGGAAGTCCAGGCCCATGCCGATCTGATGGGCCGCCTGGCCTCCCTGGGTGACCCGCTCAACCGGCCCCTCGCTGTAAAGGACGTCATCCCAGCCATCGGCCAAGGGGCATTGATGCTCAGCGGGGCCGATCGGGCGGCCGTGTACCTGCACAATCCGGACCACACCATCACATGTGTCTGGTCACACGGGCTCTCTCAAGCCTATCGGGATCAGGTGGCTGCTCGGATCCAGGAGCTCCCCGGAAGGGTCCTCCTGCAGGAGCCCAAACCCGTGCTGATCCCCGACGTGATGGCCTTACCGCCGGGCTCGCCTATACGAGACCTCGCTCAAGCGGAAGGGTTCCGGGCCTATGCCGTCTGGCCGCTGGCCTACGAGGGGCGGACCATCGCGGGGATCGCATGCTACTACAACGCGCCGCACACCTGGTCGGAGGCGGAGCAGGAGGCGATGGAGACGTTCGCCCGGCAGGCCGCCATCGCTTTGGAGAACGCCCGGCTGTACTCCTCACTGCAAGAGACCAACGAACAACTCCAAAAGGCCCTCCAGGCCAAAGAGGAGATGATCCAAAACGTCTCTCATGAGCTGCGGACCCCGCTTACCCTGATCCAGGGATACGTCGAGTTGCTTAAAGACGGCTACCTGGGATCCCTATCGCCTCAACAGGCCGAGGCCGTGCATTCCATCCACGCCAACTCCAGACGGCTTCACTTCATGATCCACCGCCTGCTCACCCTCCAGACATTGGCCCCGGAGAGGTTCCAGTACACCAGCATGAGCCCGATCAGCTGGCTCAAAGACACGGCAGAACGCTGGCGCCAACAGGCGGAGGAGGCAGGGATCCGGCTCTCCCTAGATCTCCCACCAACGCTCCCCTTCATTAAGGGCGATCCAGAGCTCTTGTTCCAGGTGATGGACAATCTGATCGACAACGCCATCAAGTTCAGCCCTGAGGGCGGGGAGATCCGGATACGGGCACGCCAGGAAGGAGATGAACTCATCATCTCCATATCTGATCAGGGAATCGGGCTTTCACCAGAGGAATTGCCGCATGTGTTCGAGCGATTCTATCAGGCTGACGGGGGTACGACCCGACGCTTCGGCGGGATGGGGATCGGCCTGACGCTCTGCAAAGCGATCATCGAAGGACACGGCGGCCGGATCTGGGCCCAGAGCGAGGGAATGGGGAAGGGGAGCACGTTTTACATCAGCCTTCCCTTTCGAGATCTCCGCGCGTCAGGACAACAAGATGGCGGATGAGCACCCTACATGCTCTCCTTGATATGGTGCTACCGTGCACGGCTGGTAACGCCACACTTCATCGTGCGGAAGTGCGCTTAAAGCGCACTCCTCAATCGGGTAGCGGAGGGCAGTGCCCTCCGCTACCCGCACAAGATAATAAGCGTTTCATTAGAGGCGAAGGCCCCAATAGGGGGATTGACCTGCCAGAACGTGAGGGTATACTGAGATGAGCAACGATCGATATCGGTGGCTCGCAGAGCCAGTCATCCTGATCGTCGATGATCATGAGGCGGTGCGAGCTGCCCTGCGAGAGTGGCTTGGTACCGTTCTCCCGAATTGCCAGTATCAGGAGGCCAGCAGCGCTGAGGAAGCCCTCGCCCTCGTTCAGGCGCGGCCTCCTACGGTCGTCCTGATGGACATCCAACTGCCGGGCATGAACGGCGTCGAGGCCACACGCCGCCTGAAGCAGATCGCACCCAGAACACACGTCGTGATCATGACCATTCACGAGAATCCCGAATATCAGGCCGACGCCAGGGCCGCCGGTGCCAGCGCCTACGTGCTCAAGCGCATGTTGGGGAGCGAGCTCATCCCCATCATGGCCCGGCTGGTCTCTGGAGCCACAAGCGTGGTCAGTGAACCATAACGATCACGACCGTGAATGGGGGATGCCGATGAAGAACGTGCTTGTCGTGGACGACTCCGCTACGATGCGCCGGATGATCATATCCGCGTTGCGTAGCCTCGACAGCATCACCTTCGCCGAGGCAGGCAACGGTCTGGAAGCCATTGAAAAGCTGGCGCTACAACCGATACATCTCATGATCCTGGACCTCAATATGCCGGACATGCACGGCATCGACGTGCTGCGCTTCATGCGTCAACACGAGCCTTACCGGAAGATCCCCGTCATCGTGTTGACGACCCGAACCGACGAGGCGAGCCGTAACGCGGCGCTGGCCGCGGGGGCGTCCCTGTACCTCACCAAGCCTTTCGAGCCACGCGCACTTGCCGACCATGTACGGGCGCTGTTATGATAGAGGGAGGGGTTTAAAGTGACGGTGGAGTCCGATTCTCCCTTCTTCGCCGAGTTCCTCGACGATTACTTCGCGGAATGCGAGGAACACCTGACGGCCGCGCAGAGCCACCTGTTGGAGCTGGAACGCTTCATCGACCAGCCCGAGGTGGATCGGTCGATCCTTGACGAACTCTTCCGCCGATTTCACACCATCAAGGGGCTCTCGGGCATGGTCGGCTTCTCGGAAGTGGAGCAACTGGCGCATCAAATGGAAAGTTACCTGCGCGAGCTGCGCCAGGGGGGACGGACGCTGACGAGCCAGGGCATGGACGCGCTGGTGACTGGCGCCAAGATGCTCGATCAGGCGCTCGCCGCGCGGCGAGCCCAACAGCCTCCCCCTGACATTACTCCCGTGGTGGAACAACTGAAGGCCCTGGTATCCGGGGGAAAGGCGCCTCAACCAGACTCCGCCCTACCGCCCTTCGCCATGGACGAGGCCGCGCGCGCGCGACTAGAGGCAGCGCGTCGCGCCGGGATCCCCATCTGGCGCTTCGAATTCACCCCAGCACCCGAGCTGGCGGAGCGGGGTATCGATGTCAATTATATCCGGACGCGGCTCCAAGAGATCGGCGAGGTGATCCACGTCGTGCCGCAAATCGTCGATCAGGGGCGCGTGACCTTTGAATTTCTGGTCGCCACCCGGGCGGATGAGGACACATTCGCCTCCTGGCAGATGGACGGGCTGACTTGGTCCCTATACGAGGACCCACAGGAGTCCGAGATAGCCCCCCAGTCGCCTCCCACGGCGCCGGAGATGGCGTCCCGATCGAACGGGGACGGCGCCCGCCCGGCCTCGCCTTCGCTGATAGCCTCTAACCTGGTACGGGTGGACCTGACGCGGCTGGATGAGCTCATGCGCATCGTCGGCGAGCTCGTGATCAGCCGGGCCCGCCTGGAGGACACCCTTCACGAAGTGCGATCCGACCTGACCACGGCTCATTGGCGCCAGCTACAGGAAGTGAATCTCATCCTGGAGCGTCAGCTCCGGGAGTTACGGGAGAGCATCATGCGCGCGCGCATGGTGCCCATCGGCGAGGTGTTCGAACGCATGCGATTCGCTGTGCGCGATCTGGCGCGCGAATATCACAAGGAGGTCATTCTGGAGCTGAGCGGCCAGGAGACGGAGATCGATAAGCTGCTGGTGGATCGGCTCATGGACCCGCTCCTCCACCTGGTTCGCAACGCCGTCAGCCACGGCCTGGAATCCCCGGAGGAACGGGCCGCGCGAGGCAAGCCCCCTCAAGGAAGGCTTGCCTTGCGTGCCTCCACCGTCGGTGACACCGTGGTGATTGAAGTGGAAGACGATGGCCGTGGAATCAACGTAGAGCAGGTCGCCCGGCGAGGACGGGAGCTGGGGCTCGTCGTGGATAACGAGCCCCTGGATCCCGCCCAACTTCTGGAGGTGCTCTGCGCGCCCGGGTTCTCCACACGCGAGCAAGCGGATCGGGCTAGTGGACGCGGCGTCGGCATGTCCGCTGTAAAGGAGACGATCCAGGAACTCGGCGGGACGCTCAAGCTGGACACGCAGCCTGGCCACGGCACCCGTTTCACCATCCGACTGCCCCTGACGCTGGCCATCACCGATGCCCTGATCCTGGCCGTGGGGGAGCATACCTTCGCTATCCCGCTGACGATGGTGCGTGAGGTGATAGAGGTGGAGCCCGAGAGGGTGACCACCCTGGAGAACCGTTCCGTGATCTCGCACCGCGGTGGCGTGTTGCCACTGATCTACCTGTCCCAGGTCTTCGGATTGACGGAGCATCCCGGCCGCGCGCATCACGTCCTCGTGTTAGATAACGAGACTGCGCCGGTGGGGCTCGTCGTCGATCGTGTGGTCGGCCTGCGGGAGATCGTCGTGCGTACCCTGAACGATCCCCTGGTCCGCATCCCCGGGATCGCGGGTGCGACCGACCTGGGCGATGGCCGCGTCGTGCTCATCCTCGACGCGATCGCCCTGACCCGGATGCAACGGGAGGGAGAGGCTAACCATGTCGGATAATCAGGGCCGATCGGAGCCGTTCATCCTGTTCAAGATCGCCGACATTACCTTCGGGGTGCCCAGTCACGCCGTGGAACAATTGGAGATGATCGGTGAGATCACGCCCGTGCCCAACGCGCCGGACTTCGTGGATGGGGTGGTCTCCTCACGAGGCCGGGTGATCCCCGCCATCAACTTGCGAGCGCGGCTCGGCCTTGAGCGCATACCCTACAACCTGCAAACCCGCCTCATCATCCTCTGTGCCGGAGAGCGGACCGTGGGGCTCATCGTGGACAGCGCTCGCGAGTTCATCTTCATACCGACGGAGGCTATCCAGCCGCCCCCAGAGGAGCTCTCCGGGCTGAGCGGCGACTATCTGGAAGGGATCGCCAACCTGGAAGATCGCCTCGTCTGCATCCTGAACGTCAACGAGGTGCTCGATTGGGCCGATGGTTACGGGCCATCATCGACGAGCACCACGACGGAACCCCGTGAAGCATCGACCTGAGGAGGGAACCGATGCGCTTCCTAAGACGAACTCGTCGCGATTCGAGATTCGCCGAACTCCAAAGCGCGAGAGATCAGGCGGAGCGGATCACGAGGATGGTGGATAGGCTCGCGCGTGCCATCGAGCGAGTCACCGGAGGCCTGGAAGGGCGCCGTCACGCCCTGGAGCGCGCGGTGAGCGATGTGAACGAGATCAACACCTCCCTTCAGGAGGCGATCCCACAGACGGAATCCATCGCCACATCAACGGAGCAACTCGTGTCCTCCGTGAACGAGTTGGTCGCTTCCATCGAGCAAATCACCGCCAGCTCTGACAATCTGGCTTCCGATATCACCCAGACGGCGTCGGCCGCTCAGGAGATGAGCGCGTCGATCCAGAACGTCACCAACCTGGCCCACGATATGAGCTCCGCGGCCACCCGGGTCTCTCAACTGATGAAGGAGATGGCCCAGTCCATCAAACACGTCAGCGATGATACGGAGGGGTTGGCGGCATCCATCGAGGAGGCGGCTACCAGCATCGAGGAGATGGCTCGGTCCATCCAGGGCGTCGCGGCCCATGCGGATGATCTCTCGGCTGCCGCGGAGCAGACGTCGTCCTCCATCAACGAGATGGCGGCCTCCATCGAGGAGGTGACGGCCATCACGGAGAACCTGGCCGCGCGCGTCGAGGAGGTGGCCTCCTCCATTGAAGAGATGGCGCGCTCGATCCAGGCGGTGGCGCATAACGCCGAGCGCATCACTGACGCGGCGACAGGCGCGGCCACCAACGCCATGCAGATGGACCGATCCATCGAGGCCGTCACAGAGCTAGCACAGCGCGCGAACGAGACCACGCGCCAGATGGCGGTAGGAGCGCGGGAGAGCGGCACCATCGTGCAGCGATCCATCCAGGGGCTATCCGATGTGCGGGCGACTATCACGCGATTCGCAGAAGTCATCCGCGAGATGGAAGAGCAGGCCCGGGAGATCAGCGCCATCGTGGACACCATCAATCTGATCGCTGAGAGAACTAACCTGCTCTCGCTGAACGCCTCCATCGAGGCCGCCCGCGCCGGGGAGGCGGGGCGCGGCTTCGCCGTCGTGGCGGAGGAGATCCGCAATCTGGCCGATCGCTCTGCCGACGCCACGAACGATATCGCCCAGATCATCCGTTCCTTCGAGGAGGTCATGCAGGAGGCCGCTCGCGCCTCCGAGGAGGGGATGCGCGTGGCCGAGGAGAGCGGTCAGCTCGCCGAGAGTGGCCTGCAAGGGTTGAAGCAGATCCTGGCGAGCGTCGAGCAGACGGCCCAGCTCGTCGGAGAGATCGCGCGGGCCGCTGAGGAGCAGCGCGTGGCCGGACGCCACGTCACCGAGGCTATCAACACCACCCTGGAGGAGGCGAGGCAGGTCGCGCAGGCGACCTCTGAGCAGGCCGCGACGGTGGATACCATCGTCCAGGCCGTCGCGCAGATGCGCAGCACGGCCCAGGAGGTCGCTCAGGCCATGAATGAGCAGGGAGGCACCGCCCGCGACATCATCAAAGCCACCCGGAATACCACGTCGCTGGCGGAGCAGCTACGGCGGGCCGCGGCGGAACAGGCGCAGGGGGCAGAGCAGATCGCGCGAGCGGTGGAAGACATGCGGCGCCGGGCAGCGGCGACGGCCAACGCGATGGTGGAGCAGACCAACGCCACCCATCAGGTCTCCGAGCAAGTGAATTGGCTGGCACAGATGATCGATCACACCAGCCGGGCGATGGATGAACAGGCCAACGCGGCCACCCAGATCATGGCGGCGGTGGAGGACATGCGCCGGCAATCCGGCGAGGTCGCCCGGGCCATCAGGGAACAGTTTCGCACCAGCAGGAACATGAGCGAGGCGGGGCAAAACGTATCCCAACAGATCCACCTCCTCTCCCGCGCGAATCGGGAACAACTCGCCCTGACGGAGAGGATCTTAACAACGCTGGCCGAGATGCAGCGCATCACCGACCGTGACACTCAAAGCGCAGAGGAAATCCATCAGGCGATCGCCGAGGTACACGAGCGGGCTCGTGAGATCGACAAGATCCTAAATAACCTCTATCTACTGCAGCTCGGATGACCATGAGACGAGAGGCCCAAAGTATCGCCCAAGAGCTCATCGCTGCCCTGAAAAATAAGGAGTGGCAGGCGCGTCAATCCGCCATCCGGGAACTGGCCAGGATTGTCACGCCGGATGTCATTCCCGAACTCCTTCGCGCACTGCGGGACGAGCACCAGGACCCCAATCTCTTGAACAGCCTCCTGCAGGTGTTGACACAAGCTGGTATCGACGCCGTCACGCCGCTGATCGAGCTACTGGCGGAGGCGGACGCCAACGTGCGCATTTATGCGGCGTTGGTCCTCGGGAATCTCGGCAGCCCCCAGGCGATCCCGGCGCTGCAGCGAGCTCTCGACGATCCCGATCCCAACGTCCGATATCACGCGATCGAGGCGCTGGGGAAGCTGCGCGCCACATCGGCAGTTGACGCGCTCATCGCCTTCGTCGAATCGCGCGATTTCTTCCTGGCATTCCCCGCGCTGGAGGCCCTGGCTCACATCGGCGAGCCGCGCGCCGTCCCCCACGTCATGCCACTCCTAGAGGATGAGTTCCTGTACGCCCCGGCCATTGAGACCCTGGGACAGTTGGGAGATCACACGTGCATCGCTCCGCTCATGTCGCGCCTGAATCGTTCCAGGGAGACGGCCCCCATCATCGCCCGGGCGCTCATCGCGCTGTACGAGCGATATGAGGGCCACTATGGTGAGGGCGCCTTCATCGCCGATCTCGTCCGCCAGGCGATCGCCCCTGCCGGGATCCGCCATCTGCTCATGGCCGCGACGAGGGCCACGGGCGATGATCTGCGATCCCTCATCACCGTGTTGGGCTGGCTGAACGACGAAGAGGTGATGAGGACATTGGCCCAGTTCGTCGGCCACCCGGATGTGGGCGAGGAGGCCGCTGAGGCGTTGGCGCGCCAGGGGCGGCGCGTGATGGAGATACTGCTTGAACGCCTCGACGCCGAGGACCCGGATACGTCCCGCACCATCGTCGCCCTCCTGGGACGCATCGGCGACTCACGAGCAGTCCCCGCCCTGACACAGCTCCTGGGCGCGGAGCCAGATCTCGCCATCGCCGCCGCGAACGCGCTGGCCAACATCGGCGACAGGGCGGCGTTCGAGCCGCTCAGTCGGCTGTTGGAGCATCCGAACGCGGCCGTACGTCGGGCCGCCGTCGCCGCGCTGAACGCGATCAGCCACCCCGATATGCCCGGCCGCGTCGTCGCGTGGCTGCGTGACCCTGATCCCCGGGTGCGCGAATGCGCCGTGCGTATTGCCGGATATTTCGGCTATCCCGAGTGCATCGACCTGCTGTTGGAGCGGTGTCAGGACGATGATGAACAGGTACGCAGCGCGGCGGTCGAACACCTACCATATCTGGAGGACGAGCGTGCCTTCGACGCGCTGAGAGCGGCCCTACGAGATCCATCCCACAGGGTGAGGGCGGCCGCGGCGCGCGCTCTGGGGTATGTCGAGCCCGAGCGGGCGATACCGCCCCTGCTCACCGCGCTGGAGGATGATGATCCCTGGGTGCGCCGATACGCGGCGCAATCTCTGAGCAGACACCAAGCCCGAGAAGCGCTGGAGGCGCTGGAAAGGATGGCCCAGGATGATCCGGCGCCCTTCGTGCGCATCACGGCGATCCAGGGGCTCAGCTCCATCGGCGAGCCTCGCGCCCTTGCCACCTTAACCCTGTTGCTCAACGCTGACGAGCCTGAGCTGTGTGAGGCCGCCCTGGAGGCGTTAGGACGCACCCGGCTCCCCGGCGCGTTGTCGCCGCTTCTGGACGCCCTGCGCTCACCCGATCCCCGATGGCGAGCGATGGCGGCGCGCGCCCTGGGCGAACACGGCGACCGGGAGGCGATCGAGCCTCTGCGACAGGCAGCCGCCTCGGACACGGATGAGGCCGTGATCCAGGCGGCCATCAACGCGCTCGCCTATCTGAACGGCGAGGAGGCCATCTCGGCGCTGATCGCACTGTGCGCTGTGGAAAGGTGTCGTGAGACGTGTATCGCCGCTCTGGCCAGCCTTGGGGAGGACGCCATCGATCACATCGCTCGGGGGCTCACCCATCAGGACGCGGCCGTGCGGCGCGCTATCGTCCAGGCCCTGGCGCGCATGAAGCACCCCCGCGCCTCGCAGCGACTACATGCCATGTTAGGCGATCCGGACGCGTCGGTCCGTCTGACAACTGTCACCGCCTTAGGTCACCTGGGCCATCACGTGATCGCTTCACAACTGGCCCACCTGGCGCAAGAGGATCCCGACGAAGCCGTACGTCAAGCGGCACGGATGGTATTGCAGATGTGAGCTGAGCGATGAGGTCCCATGCGATCCAAGAGGGATGTCCTAGGGCTGACAGGAAACGCTTTCACTATCCTAAGAGATCTGATCCACGAGCGGACGGGCCTGTACTATGACGATGGCAAGCGGGACCTGCTGGCGGACAGGCTGGCGCCGCTCGTCATCGAGCATGGCTTCGATTCGTTCCTAGACTACTATTATCTACTAAAGTATAATAGCTACTCTAGCGACGAGTGGCAGCGAGTGATGGACGTCCTGGCCGTGCCAGAGACGTATTTCTGGCGGGAGGTGGATCAGATCCATGCCCTGGTGAACGTCCTGATTCCCCAGTATGTGGACGAAGGACGCCCCATACCCATACGCATCTGGAGCGCGGCCTGTTCCACGGGTGAGGAGCCTCTGAGCATCGCCATAGCGCTGAACGAGGCGGGATGGTTCCAAAAGGCCCCCATCGAGATCTACGGCACGGACGCCAGCCCCCTCGCGATCGCCAGGGCACAGCACGGCCTGTATCGCGAGCGTTCGTTCCGCAGCCTGCCCCTCAAGTTGCGTCTCAAGTATTTTGAGGAGAAGGATGGCCAATGGCAGATCAAGCCGGAGATCCACGCCCGCGTTCGGTGGGGAGTGGCCAACCTGATGGTCGAGTCGGAGATCGCCCATCTGGCTACAGCCCCCTTCATTTTCTGCCGAAACGTCTTCATCTACTTCTCCGAGGAGGCTATCCGCAAGGTCGTGGATCAGTTCTACCGACATATGCCCACGCCGGGTTATCTGTTCATCGGGGCATCGGAGTCCCTGGTGAGGCTATCCACCGGCTTCGAGTTACAGGAGATCGGCGGGGCATTCGTCTATGTGAAACGAGACGCTCCGCAATCCGAGCGAACGCAATGGAGCGACCATTAAGGAGTGGAGGACAATGGAGCGTGTGATCCGTGTGCTGGTCGTGGATGACTCCGCATACGTGCGCAAAGTGGTGTCGCAGATGCTGATGCGCAGCCCCTTCATCGAGGTGGTGGGCACGGCACGCGATGGCAAAGAGGCCCTGGAAAAGGTGGAGGAGCTTCAGCCCGATGTGGTCACGCTCGATTTGATCATGCCAGGGATGGATGGCGTCGCTTTCCTGCGAGAGCAGATGGCGCGCCGGCCAATCCCCGTGGTCATCGTTAGCATCGCCAGCGAGAGCGGCGACCTGGCGATGCAGGCGCTCGATCTGGGCGCGCTGGACTTCGTGCAGAAGCCGACCGCGCTGGCCACGGAGAAGATCTTCGACATCAGCGATGAGCTGATCGAAAAGGTCAAAACCGCCGCTCAAGTTCCTCTGGCTCGCCTGCGGACCCTGTCTATGAACGGGCGGCCACAACCTCTTGCCCGCGTGGCGGAAGCTCAGGGTCTCGTGGATGTCGTCGTGATCGGCGCCTCCACCGGTGGGCCGCAGGCGCTGCGGCACCTCATCCCTCAGCTCCCGGCGGATTTGCCAGTCCCCATCGCCCTCGTGCTGCACATGCCCGTGGGATATACAGCCCTGTTCGCCCAGCGCCTGGATGAACTCTCCCATCTCCACGTCGTGGAGGCCAAAGAGGGAGACGAACTCGTGGCGGGCAAGGCATACCTGGCACCAGCAGGGCGGCATCTGACTTTCTTGCGGCGGAGTGACGGCAAGGTCGTCGCCCATTTGGATGCGCGCCCGTTCGATACATCCCATCGTCCCTCGGTGGACGTACTCTTCCAATCCGCCGCTCAGATGTACCATGAGCGCGTGCTGGGCGTCGTAATGACGGGGATGGGGTCTGACGGGCTGCAGGGGGCAGCATGGATCAAGGCACAGGGGGGGCTGATCTTCACAGAGGCGGAGGAGACCTGCGCGGTCTACGGCATGCCCCGCGTGGTGGTGGAAGCCGGGCTCAGCGATAAGATCGTGCCGCTCGATCGCATGGCAGAGGCTATCCTGGAAGTCGTGTAAGTCTGTAGGACCTCCCCCTACCCTTGCCGCCATGGGCGGCAAGGGTAGGGGGAGGTCCGAATCGGCAGGGAGGCGATGTGATGGATTGGGATCAGATAGCCCTGCAATGGTTGAGAGACTTCGGAGATCATGGGATCTTCACGACGGATAGCGAGCTCATCATCCGGACGTGGAATCCCTGGATGGAACGCCACTCCGGCCGCGCCGCCGATTCCGTGATCGGCCGCAACCTGGTGGAAGTCTATCCTGACATCGCTTCCCGGGGCCTGGACCGCTTTTACCGCCAGGCCCTCTCCGGCCATCCCATGATCCTCGCCCAGCGCCTGCACCGTTATCTCATCCCCATGCCTCCCACGCATCCCGAGGCCGGTTTCTCCCATATGCAACAGAGCGCTCAGATCGCCCCCCTGGTCAAGGATGATCAGATCATCGGCACCATCACGGTCATCGAGGACGTGACGGAGCGCACGGCACAGGAGAACGAACTACGTCGGCAGATCACGGCCCTGAACACGCTCCGCGAGATCAACCATGCTATCCTGACCCTGGACCTCCCAGAATGTTTGCGACGCATCGCCCATCACACGGCCTCCCTGCTCCAAGCCCCTATCGCGGCTGTCGTGCTACGCGAGGACGGCGAATTACAGGCCAAGGCATGCACTTGTCGGCTCGAGGGTGAGGCACCTTCGGAGGGAGAAGCGTGCTCTCGTCTCCTGCGTGTCGACGAGGAGGACAGCGTGGCCGCTTGGGTCGTGCGTACAGGCCAGAGCGTCCTCGTCCAGGACACGGACGAAGCACCCGAAGGGCCTCTTCCTCTCGCCGCGAAGACCCGGTGCATCATCGCCGCGCCGCTCGTCGTCGAGGACGAAGTGCTGGGCGCACTGGTCGTGGAATCGCCGACCCCGCGCGCGTTCGATGAGGACGACCGCCAGTTGCTCGATGCCCTGGCCATGGAGGCCGCCATAGCGGTGCAGAACGCCAAGCTACATAGCGCGCTACAAACGGAGCGCGACCTGCTGCGCACGCTGATCGACAACATGCCCGATCTGATCTACGTTAAGGATAGAGAAAGCCGGTATCTCCTCGCCAACGTCGCCCTGGCCAGGTGGTTCGGCGTCGATCATCCGAGGAAACTTCTGGGCAAGACGGACTTCGACTTCTATCCCCAGGAGCTGGCGAAACGGTACTTTAATGATGAGCAGGAGATCATCCGTACGGGCCACCCTCTGATCAACTGGGAAGAGCCCAGCGTCGACGCGGCGGGCAATGAACGCTACCTCTCTTCCACTAGAGTGCCACTTCGCGATGCCGCCGGGAAGATCATCGGCATCGTGGGTATCTGTCGTGATATCACCGAGCAGAAGGAGGCAACGGAGAAACTCCGTCGCCACGCCGCTTATATGGACAACCTGAACGCCATCATCGCCGCCGCAACGGTCACCACCGACCTCCGCGATCTGCTGGAGAGCGCTCTGGATCACACGCTGCGGGCCCTGGACCTGAAACAGGGGGCCATCTGGGTCGCCGAACAGCCCGACAGCCCCACATATATGTGCGTCACGCGAGACTTCTCCTATGAGGTTGTCTCCGAGCTGAGGCTGGCGATGACCTGGACGATCCAGGAGGAAGAGACGTTTATCCCAGAACCGCTGGCTATAGAAGATTGGCAGAAGGTGGAGGAACCATGGACGCCCCTGGTCCCGGTCATGGAGAGTGCCGGAGCCCGCGCTTCGCTGGCCGTGCCCATCGTGGCCCACGGCCAGCATATCGGCGGGATATGCCTGGCCTCGCCGGAACCCCGAAAGTGGTCCGACGAGGAGGTCACCCTGGTGCAGGCGGTGGGACAACAGATCGGCGCCGCGGCGCAGCGGCTATGGCTGCTCGATGAGACCACGACCCTCGCCGAGCTGTTACGCCAACTGGCCCTCATCAGCGATAACATCAACCACGCTCTGGCAAGGGAGGAAACGCTGACCGCCATCGGGGAAGGGGCGCTGGCCCTCAGCAAGGCCGATCGGCTCGCCCTCTACACCTGCACGGCCGACGGGGCTATAGAGTGTCCCTGGTCCTATAACCTCTCCTCCGAACACATAGCCCAGATCACCGATCCACGCGAACGGCAGCGGGTCAACCGTCTATTATGGGAGAAGACACCCCTTCTGGTGCCTGACACGAGCCAACTCCCGGAAAGTTCCTTCATCTCACAACGGGCTCAAGAGGAAGGTTTTCGAGCCGTGGCCATCTGGCCGCTCATCTATGAGGAGCGCCTGATTGGCGCCATCGCCTGTTATTACGACGCCCCTCACGAGTGCTCGCCGGCGGAACGGGAGGTGATGGATGCCTTTGCCGATCAGGCCGCCATCGCCCTGGAGAACTCCCGACTTTACACTTCGCTTCAGGAAGCCAACGAACAGCTACGGGAGGCGCTCAAAGCCAAAGATGAGATGGTCCAGAACGTCTCCCACGAATTGCGCACGCCGCTCACAATGATCCGGGGATACGCCGAGTTGCTGAAAGACGGGTTCCTGGGCGAGCTATCCCCTGAGCAAAAGCAGGCCATCGAGGTGCTATATTACAACTCGGAGCGGCTCCGCTTTATGGTGGATCGCCTCATCAGGCTGCAGACGCTGGACCCCAGCACGTTCGTCAAGATCAAGCTCAATCCAGCCGTATGGCTGGAGGATGCGCTGAGAGGGTGGAGAGAGAGGATCGAAGAGGCCGGGATGACACTCGCGGTGGATGTGCCCCCAACCCTGCCCTCTATCGAAGCCGATCCCGGGCTTCTCAATGAGGTGATGGATAACCTGTTGGACAACGCGATCAAGTTCAGCCCAGAGGGCGGCCAGATACGGATCAGCGCGTGGCAGGAAGGCGATGAGCTCATCATCGCCGTATCCGACCAGGGCATCGGCATTCCGTCGGATAAGCTGGAGCGCATCTTCGAGCGATTTTACCAGGTCGATGGCAGCATGACACGCCGCTTCGGCGGCATGGGGATCGGCCTGGCATTGTGCAAGGAGATCATAGAGGGACACGGCGGGCGCATCTGGGCGGAGAGCGAGGAGGGTCAGGGGAGTACCTTCTACATCGCCCTACCCATCGCCCCTGAGAACGCGTGAACGGTCTCTCAATGATAGATCTTCACCTAAGTAAAACAACACATAAGCCCTGGCTTCCAGGGAGCGACGGAGTCCTGAGGCGGCCGGCCGGTCGCCTCTACTACAAAATTCGCGTTTTGCAGATATGCCATCCGTTGTTACAATAACAGTCAGCGAGAGACGGGGCAGGTTAGAGAACCCCGGCTTTTTGCAGAAGCCGGGGTTCTCTTTCGACGTTCCTTCATCCGATGGGACGTAGTACGACACACAAGTTCAGGTCATCCCGGCCGGCGTAGAACGTCTCGATCACGCGCAGGCCAGCCAGCTCGGCCAGCCGACGCAGCGCGGCCTCATCAATGAACGCGCAATATCGCAACCCGTGAACTTCCCGTCGCCAGTCTAGCAGATAATCACCGGGCTCCACATCCTCGGAACTCAGGCCGATGAGCGACCAGGGTTGCACGCGCTGGCGCAGCCGCGGGCTGTTCAGAAATTGCCAGGTGGAGACCAGGATCAGGCCGTCCGGCATGAGGCATCCGGCGACATCCCGTAAGAGGCGCGCCCGACGCTCTGATCCTGGGATGTGATGCAGAAGCGCCAGGACCGCCGTCACGTGGAAGGGGCGAAGGGGGAGGCGTTCGGTCCAGCCTGGCGCGGTCACGTCCTGGACCAGAAACTGAGCCGTAACGGAGGAGAGATTGGAGATTGTCTGGCGGGCGAGCTGAATCATGCGCTCGCTGGCGTCCACGCCGACGTACTGCACGCGGCGCCCTAATCGGTCCAGCGCGAGGGCGAGCTGACCGGCGCCGCAACCGACGTCAAGCAGCCTGCTTTGATCGGGCACATGAGCCAGGAGCCGGTCCACGCCGGGCAGTGGACCAGGGCGACTGGCCGCGAAGGGCTCAGCTAGTTGATCATAAAACGCTCGATTCAGGTCGAGGAGTCGTCGAGCGATCTCAGGATTCATGATATGGATTATAGCACGAACGCACGAATACGACGGGTAGAAGCCGCACAGGAGCGGTGGAAACATACGCGTGGTCGGCCGTTCGATCCCGCCGAGCACGAGGAGGCGCTCTGGGCCATCATCACGGCCGTGCGTGAGGCGCGCCCCTTCACGGAGCGCGTCCTCTCGATCGCGCTCAACCAACACCCGCGCCAGCCGGGCGAGCACTTCACCAAGGCCCAACTGGTGCAGGCATACCGTTATTTCGTTGAGCAGGGCCGGCTGCCATTCGAGCGGGAAGTGCTGCGCCGGCTGCAGATGAAGCCGGTGCGGACGGCATCGGGCGTGACGCCGGTGGCCGTGCTCACCCGGCCAGCCCCCTGTCCAGGGCGATGCATCTTCTGTCCCACCGATGTACGTATGCCCAAGAGCTACGTGAGCGACGAGCCAGGCGCCATGCGAGCCCTCCAATACGAGTTCGATCCCTATCGCCAGGTGGCCGGCCGGCTCGAGAGCCTGGAGACTATCGGACACACTGTGGATAAGGTGGAGCTGCTCATCCTGGGCGGCACGTGGTCAGCCTATCCGCGCGACTACCAGGAATGGTTCATCCGGCGCTGCCTGGACGCGCTCAACGGCCGGGAGGCCACCTCGCTGGAGGAGGCCCAACGGTGGAACGAGGACGCGCCGCATCGTAACGTAGGGCTGGTCATCGAGACGCGACCTGACTGGATCACGCCGGAGGAGATCCTTCGACTGCGCCGCCTGGGGGTCACCAAGGTCCAACTCGGCGTGCAGAGCCTCGACGACAGGATCCTGCGCTTAAACCGTCGCGGCCACACGGTGGAGGAGACGCGTCGCGCGGTGCGCCTGTTGCGCCTAGGTGGCTTCAAGATCCTCCTGCACTGGATGCCCAACCTGCTGGGGGCGACGCCGGAATCGGATCGAGAGGATTTCGCCCGGCTGTGGACGGATCCGGCGCTACGACCGGACGAGCTCAAGATCTACCCGTGCATGCTGCTGCCGGACACGGACCTGTATCAGGAGTGGCAGCGCGGCCGCTATCGGCCCTATGAGGAGCGGGAGCTCATCGATCTGCTGATGACGTGCAAGGCGATGATCCCCCGGTATTGTCGCGTCAACCGGCTCGCCCGGGACATCTCGGCCCCCAACATCGTGGCCGGCTGCCGCATATCCAACCTGCGACAGGTCGTGCAGGCGGCCATGGCTGAGCGGGGCCAGCGCTGTCAATGCATCCGCTGTCGGGAGGTGCGCGGCCGGCTGGTGACCGAAGGTCAGTTGCATCTGGAAGTCATCCGCTACCAGACAGACGTGACGGAGGAGCGATTCATTAGCTTCGTCACTGAGGACGACCACCTGGCCGGGTTCCTGCGGTTGTCCCTCCCTCGGCCGGACATCTCTCCTGGAGAGCAGCCGGAGGAGCTGCGAGGAGCCGCCGTGATCCGCGAGGTGCACGTCTACGGCCCCGCCTTGAGCATCGGCGCCGAGAGCGAGGGCGAGGCCCAACATCGCGGGCTGGGCACCCGCCTTATCGAGGAGGCAATCCGGCAGGCGCGTGGAATTGGATTCCACCGCATCGCCGTCATCGCCGCCATCGGCACGCGCGGCTACTACCGCCGACTGGGCTTTGAGCTGGGCGATCTTTACATGGCGCGATCGATCTAAGCCCGCTCCACGCCCTCCGCTTCACGCTCCACGCAATACTTCCCCCGCTGACTCGCTCACCCGCCACTCGTCCACTCGCCCACCCGCTAACTCGCCTACTCGCCCTCCGTCCCCTACATCCGCGGCCCAATTGTCTCGATCGCGAACTCGCGATGCCCCCATATTTCCGCAGCCGTCCGCTTCCCGTTCGCCACCGTTATGATCTCCTCAAAGATGCGCCGACCGACATCGACCAGCGGCTCTCCCTCCAGGATCGTGCCGGCGTTGACATCCATGTCATCCCGCAGCCGCTCATACATCGGCGTGTTGGTCGCCACCTTGATCACGGGGACGATGGGATCGCCCGAAGGGGTTCCCCGTCCCGTGGTGAAGACGATCACCTGGGCCCCGCCGGCCACCATCGCTGTCACTGATTGAAGGTCATTCCCTGGCGTATCCATGACGACCAATCCACGCCGGCTGGGAGGATACGCGTAACCTATAACCTCCTGCACAGGGGTGCTACCGCCCTTCGAGATCGAGCCTAAAGACTTTTCCTCGATGGTCGTCAGCCCGCCGGCCATGTTGCCAGGTGTGGGATTGGCACCGCGTATGTCCACCCCCATACGCCTGACGCCCGCCTCGCGCCGCGCCACGATCTCCATGATCCGCTGCGCCACCTGGGGCGAGGCGGCACGGGCGGCCAGCAGGTGCTCCGCGCCGATGAACTCCGGCGTCTCCGACAGGATCACCGTACCGCCAGCGTTCACGAGCAGATCGCTGGCCACGCCGAGGGCGGGATTGGCCGTCACGCCCGACCAAGCATCAGATCCCCCGCACTCCACGCCGACGACGAGCTCGGATATCGGAACCGGCTCCCGCGTCGCGGCGACCATCTCCTGTAACAGCTCGCGGGCGATCCCCGTCCCTCTATCAAGCGTCGCCCGGCTACCCCCCTCCTCCTGGATCGTCAGGTGCTGAACCACCACGCCCTGGGCCGCCAGCCTCTCCGCCATCTCCGCCGCTGAGAGGGTCTCACATCCCAGGCCGACGAGCAACACGGCCCCCACATTAGGATGGCTGGCATACGCCTCCAACACCCGCCGCGTCTGATGCAGATCATCCCCTAGCTGGGAACAGCCATAGATGTGAGGCAACGCGACAACGCCCGGGACTATCCGACCGATACGCTCCACGACCGCGTTGGCACAATGAACCGTGGCGAGGACCAACACGTGATTACGCACGCCGACGCGGCCATCACGTCTCCGATATCCCATGAAAGCCTCAATCTCCAATCCCCCA
>DUEN01000155.1 GCA_011176545.1 Caldilineae bacterium
CGGCTGGAGCAGAAGCTCGTCGATGACCTGAACGTAACCCGACATGGCCGGAAGGAGATGGGATCGTCGTATGAGCTGGATGATCGACAGCATTAGCGCTCAGTTCGCCCTGGCACGCGTTCAGTGGGGAGCGTTACGCTCGATCGTGGAGGGGCTCGCGCGATCTGACCAGTCGGGAAGGAGGCCCATAAGGACTCACATCTCGCATGGTAGGACCTCGGTCCCCTTTGAAGCACTGATCACGGCGGCTGCCCGACGGCATGGATTGCCTGTCCAGCTTGTAAAAGCAGTCATCTGGGCAGAGTCGAATTTCGATCCTAACGCGGTCTCGGCGGCCGGGGCCAAAGGGCTGATGCAGCTCATGGATGCTACCGCGGAAGCCTTGGGAGTTGAGGACAGCTTCGATCCGGCCCAAAACATCGAGGGCGGAACGGCTTACTTGCGGCAGTTATTGGATCGCTACGGGAGTGTAGCCCTGGCTTTAGCGGCCTACAACGCCGGCCCGGGCACGGTCGATCGTTACGGGGGCATCCCACCATATACGGAGACACAAACCTACGTGCGGCGGGTGCTAGAAGCGGCGGGCATGAATGAATGGGAAGCATAGGAGGAAGGGGAGCCATGAAGGTGCTCTTGGGTGATACCATCAGCGTGCTGTTACAGCAGGCTCTGCGGGGGCTTTCGCTCCGGCAACAGGTGATCAGCAATAATCTGGCGAATATCAGCACGCCCGGATTTAAGGCCTCCGAGGTGATCTTTGAATCGGAGCTGCGGCGAGCGTTGGAGGCGAAGCAAGAGGATCGGGTGGCGCTTCGGACGACGCACCCGGCGCATTTTTCCGCGAGCCCATCATCGGCGTTGGAAGTGCGTCCCATCATTCGAGAGCGGTCCGAAACGACGTTGCGCGCGGACGGCAATAACGTGGACCTGGAACGCGAGATGACGATGTTGGTCGAGACGGCGATCCGATATCAGGCATCGGCTCAGGTGTTATCCCGCAAGCTGGCCCTCCTCAGAACCATCATCACCGAGGGGCGAAAGTAGGACGCGTGGCATATGAAGGGGCGGGTTCGTTCCGTGTGGGCACTCGGTTTCCCGTGGACAGGCATCGCTTTATGTCTGGCCACCGTTCTGCTCTCTCTCTGGAGCCCAGAGGGAACGTTGGCGCAGACCGCCTCAATTCGCACTTTAACCGTTCAAAACGTTCGATCGACGAAAGGCATGGTTGATACATACCTGATGGCTCGCGATCCTGATAAGGCTCATGACCTGGATCCAGTCTTACCCATTTCGAATCGGACGGTGGTTCTCTTCCGTTTTGACCTGAGCGGGCTGCCTGAGGATGCAGATGTGGTGAGTGCCAATCTAGCCCTTTGGGTCGATAGCCGTAGTGCGCCCGTGCCGCTTGACGTAGCTGCGCATCGGCTGATCCGGGCGTGGGAGGATGGAGCTACCTGGTACATGGCTGCGCCGGGGCGTCCCTGGCAGCTTGCAGGGGCGAAGGGCGACCTTGATCGTGGAGAGGTACTGAGCCGGCAGACGCTAAGTCGGCCAGGCCAATGGTACATGTGGGATCTGACTCCTGCCTTACGTGAGTGGGCGATCCGTCCGGTAGGAACGTTACACATCCTTTTGGCTGCGGAAGGAGAGGCATCTGTCGAATACTATTTCGCCAGCTCGGAGTGGGATGAGGTGAAACTGCGTCCACGGCTTACGATCCGCTATCGGGAACCAAAAGGCTTTATCTCGCCTGCGAGCCTATCGCGTGAGGTGCCGGCCTATGGCAAATCATATTTCCCCGCGATGCCCTATGTCGTCTACGACTGGCGTAACCGCGACTGGCAGGCAGAGAATCCACAACGAGGTCCTGTGGGCAGCCACATCGAGTTTACATGGGAGGACATTAATCCAGCTCCAGGCCGCTTTGACTGGTCCCAGTTCGACGAGTACCTGCGCGTTGCTCGAAGCCAGCAAGTAACGCTGAGGGATGGGACCATCGCTCCCAAGCCTGTGATGTTCACTTTGATGCTGGCAGGCAGCGGGGAGGACGGCCGTTTTCAAGACTTCACGCCAGCCTGGGTTTATGAAGCGATCGAGGGTAGGCCGAAGCTGAATGGCCGTCCCGTCGGATACCTCATTCAACCAGAGGGATGTCAGCCGGCTGCCGTGCCCCTCTATGACGACCCAACCTGGCAGTCGGCTCTAGCCGCCGCCATCGCGGCCTTCGGCGCTCGCTATGATGATGATCCCCAGGTGGCGGGGATCTGGATAGGGGCCGGTCTAGATGACGAGACTCAGCCTGCAAAGCCAGTAAACTCATGTGATTACCCAGCCGAACTAGCGCAGCAGCTAAGCTGTGAAGCATATATGGGATTCCTAGACCGGTTGATGACCTGGTATGCCGACGCCTTCCCTCACAAGCCACTATGGATCCAGGCCGCGCCCGGCGCCTGCGTTGATCGTTCAGGCCCGTGGTCCAGGCGTCAGATCATGACCAAAGCGGCGGCATTGGGCATCGGCTATAAAGCCAATGCCTTACAGCCAGATATGGTGACAGCCGTCGGATATCTGAACAGCGCGGGCTGGCAGAAGATGGACACAGCGGATCGTTATGCGGGCAAGATCCCGATCGCTTTCGAACCCGCGTTCAGCGGGCCCGTTGGAGAGGACGATCCGGTGGAGTATGTGTACTGGATGGTCCATAACGGACTGGCTCATCATGCGACGTTTATCGCTTTGCAGTCTCAATGGCTCGACGATCTCGATCAAATACCAGAGATTTGGGAGACGATGCAGGACAGCTTGAACCGGACGGCGTCCAACGCCTCGACAGTGTGGATCGTCTTGCGAGACGCGGAGTGCGAACCCGTTGTGTGGGTCAACGCGGGGAATGGATGCGAACCTGGGGATTGGGACTTCTACCTATACCGGCTTGAAGATATCCCTGGTAACGGCACGGTCCATCTTCGTGAGAGTGAGCTCCCGCCGGAGAGTACGGAGCAGCCGTATGGCAGGCACGCTCGTCGAACCGACGAGGCGA
>DUEN01000156.1 GCA_011176545.1 Caldilineae bacterium
GCCGTAGCCAATCCCTGAGACTAACGTTGGTGGCGAGCAGGATAGCCGTCCCCACCGAGAAGTCAAACTTAGCGATGCCCGCGCCTAGAGAGGGGATGAGTTTACGGATGTGCTTTACGGCAGCCTCGGCGATCTCCTCCGGTGAGCGAGCGGCCAGAATGGCCTGATCCATCTCGCGCAGGATGCGCAGGCGTTCAGCCAAGCGGCGGTGGCGTTCCTCCGAAGCTGCCAGGGCCGCCGTTCGCTCCGCTACCTGCCGCTCTAGCGTCTGATACAGGCGGATGTTACATAGCACAGGCGCCAGGAACCCCGCGGCCGTGTTTACCAGTTGTTGTTCCTTTTGGAGCTTCTCAGGACATTGCTGGCTGACCAGGCATAGCGTCCCGTAGAGCCGTCCTTCGAAGGAGATGGGCACGGCGTAGCGGGTATGGCGCTCCCCGGATGGCATGATGACCCCCTGCTCAGCCAGCCAACGCCAAAGATCGAACCCCAATGGGACATCCTGCCTGATGGGAACCTCGCAGCCCAGCGTTTTAACCAGCCGTAACCTTTGACGGTTCTCATCGATGAGAAACAGAAAGGCCATGTCAGGTCTCACCACATCGGCCAGCCATTGCATGAACGTGGCTACCTCATGGCACAGGTCCAGCGTATTGCCGAGGGTGACGCTCAGTTGATAGAGGTGATCTAATTGGTATATCTTTGACATACAGGTGCTCCACGACATCCGTCTCGATGCGCCGCGGCGCGCAGCCTCCCCGTTTGATATTATTGGATCGCTCATAACAACTCATAACAGTTGGTAGGGCAGGTTCCCATACCTGCCCCTAAGCTGGAGGCGGCTATGGAAAGCCGCCCTACTCTCGGTTGGTATTCGGTAGGGCCGATTTCCACACCGGCCACAAGATGGCGGGTAAGAAACCCGCCCTGCATGCCCTCCACGGTTGAATGGGGGGCTACCGCGATCAGCACGCTTATGGCTTAAATCGATACTTATGGGGCGGCTATGGAAAGCCGCCCTACTCTCGATTGGTGCTGATAGGGCAGGTTCCCATACCTGCCAGAATAGAGACTATGAAGGGCCTCCCAGCCAGATAGAGGTGGCTAGGATTGCCGCTCGAAGAGCGAGAACGCGCCCGAGATGGGGTCGCCTATCTGTGGCCCCCACTTCTCGGAGATGCGATACTCCCTGACTTCGTTGCTATGGGCGCTGCCGCGCGTGCTCAGCACGGTGATGGCGCGACGCACCTCCCGCCCGATCGGTACATATCGCAGCGCGATCAGGTTATCGGCGATGTGTGAGATGCCGCGCCCGGTGAGGACGAGGTCCGTGCCGAACATCTGACCGATCTCGGCCGTCAACATGGCGGTGACGCCCTGGTTCTTGAACCATTGCACCAGAGAGTACACGTAATTGAAATAGCGATCGGGGTCGCGCCTGGCGCCAGCCTCTAAGTCCCCGATACTGTCGATGACCACACGTCTGGCCTTAACGCGCTCCACCGCGTCGACGATTCGGAGCCAATGCTCGTCGATGTCCAGCTCCACAGGCGAGGTGTAGAACATGTTCACCGTCCCTTGGGCCTGTAGAGACTCGATGTCGAAGCCGAAGTTGCGCGCGATCTGGGCCAATTGGTTGGGGTCCTCCTGGAAAGAGATGTAGGCCCCCGGCTCGTTCACGCGAGCGCCGTTGAGGAGGAAGTGGAGCGCCGTGACGGTTTTCCCAACCCCTGGATCGCCGGCGATGAGGGTCGTCGTCCCCCGCAACAGGCCGCCGTGGAGCAGTTCATCCAACCCTGGGATACCCGTGGGCACGCGCTCCTGGCTGACGGTGTATCTGACCGGGGTGGAGGGTGTGACGAAGCGGGGGAAGATGACGATCCCCTCCCGCGAGATGCGGAAGGAGTGCTCGCCGGAGCGATAGCCGCTCCCTCGTAGCTTGCGTACGCGCAGGCTGCGGTAATCGCGCAGGCCGATGGGCTGATTGATCAGCTCGATGATGCCATCGACGATGCTCGCCTCTGGCTCGCTGAGGAACTCATCGGCCTCATATTCGCCCACCAGCAAAGCGGTACATGGGAGGGTGGCCAGGCTGGCCGCGAGCCGATACAGCGTGCGCCGCAGCGCGGCTGGGGAGTCAGCCATATCGTGTATGGCCTTAAAGCTATCGATGACCAGCAGGCTGGGTTGTACCTCCATCACCCGCTCGATCACGTGCGCGAGGGCATGCTCCCCGTTACCCTCCAGCACAACGGGGCCGAGGTCCTCGTAGATCACGGCCTGGTTGACCTTCTCCAGGCTGAAGAAGGTGAATTCCTGGGTGAATTGGATGATCCTGGACATCGGCTCGGAGACGGTGGTCAGGATCAGCGCTTTGCGGTCGGGCGTGGCATTGCTATAGGCGATCTGGCTGGCGAGGACAGTCTTACCGCTGCCTGGGACCCCGGCGATCAGGATCATGCTGTGCTGGGGGAGGCCCCCGTTCAGGATATCATCCAGATTGGGGACATAAGTCGAGATGCGTTCCATTACGATTCTCCTTCCCTGTCACCTTTTGAAGCCCTGGTCAACAGGTGGTGAATTTTCTGCAAGAGCCTATCCCGGTGCAATGGCTTCAAGAGGAAACCGTCACAGCCCGCCTGAGCCGCCCGCTTTTCGGCCAACAGCGAGGTGAACATCAGCACCGGGATATGGCGAGTATCCGAGTCGTTTTTAAGACGGCGACAAACTTGAAAGCCGTCGAGCGTCGGCAAGAGCACCTCCAAGATGATGAGCGCAGGTGATCGCTCCTTTGCCTTCTGGATCACAGCCGCGCCGTCGTCTACGAACTCCAGATCGAATCGTTCCCCAAGCGTTCGCCTCAGCGTGTCGCGCATGAACGGATCGCGCTCGGCCACGAGAAGCAACGGTCGGGTTTTGTCGCTTTTGTCCATGGGCTTACCTTCCGTAGGTGCCTCAGCAGATGCGCGGTAGCATCTCTCCTGCCAGCATGTCTAAAACGCGCGTCCCTCCTATGGGCGTATGCAGCGTAACCTGACCGCCGGGCCCCTCTTCGACCTGGCCGATGATGGCCGCGCTCTCCCCATAAGGGTGAGCACGCATGGCGGTCAGCACGTCCTCCGCGGCCTCGGGCGCCACGCAGGCGACCAACTTCCCCTCATTGGCCACGTACAGGGGATCCAACCCCAACATCTCACATGCAGAGCGCACAGCCGGATGGATGGGGATGTGTGCTTCTTCCAGCTCGATGGAGACGCCGGACTGCATGGCGATCTCGTTCAGCGCCGTCGCTAGGCCGCCACGGGTGGGATCTCGTAAGGCATGTACCGCGCCGGGAGCGGCCTCCAGTATGGCCGCCACCAGCCCGTTCAGTGGCGCCACGTCGCTGCGCAGCTCTGTCTCGAACCCCAAGCCCTCTCGTTCGCTCAATACGGCGATACCGTGATCACCTACCGTGCCGGAGAGCAGGACGATGTCCCCTGGCCGGGCGTTGGCTCCGGAGATGTCCACGTCGGCGGGCACCCAGCCCGCCCCGGCCGTGGTGATGAACATCCCGTCGGCGCCCCCTCGCTCGACGACCTTCGTGTCGCCGGCGACAATGTGGACGC
>DUEN01000157.1 GCA_011176545.1 Caldilineae bacterium
ACCTCTCCGGCGCGGAGAGGGGAAGGCGGTTGGGGGATGGGGAGAGGTCTTCGGCTCATCCACATCGATGAGAAAGGAGTGTGCGATGCGACGTGCGGAGCAGTCCTTGCCACGCCTGGCAACCTTTTCGATCACGGCCCGGTGTGCCCGGACGGGACAGCTGGGCGTCGGCATCTCCACGAAGTTCATCGCCGTGGGGGCGTTGGCCCCCAACGCCAAGGCTCGTGTCGGGGCGTGCTCAACTCAGGCCTTCGTGAACCCCTATCATCGCTATTGGGTCATTGAATACCTGAGCCAGGGCCAGTCCGCCGAGGAGGCGTTGCGTAACTCGCTGGCTAGAGATCCCCGTCCTCAGCTTCGACAGTTGGCCGTCGTAGATGCACAGGGCCGCAGTGCCGCTCACACGGGCGAGCGATGCGATACCTGGTGCGGGCATCGCGTCGGCCCGAATTACGCGGCCGCGGGCAACATGCTGGCCAACGGGGACGTGGTGGCGGAGATGGCCCGTGTGTTCGAGGAGACGGAGGGAAGCGATCTCCCGCTGGCCGAGCGGCTGCTGCGCTGCCTGGAGGCCGCGGAGGCGGCCGGCGGCGACAAGCGAGGCAAACAGTCGGCGGCCCTGCTGATCGTCGATACCGAGGATTATCCCAAGATCGATCTGCGGGTGGATGACCATCCGGAACCCGTCGCCGAATTACGGCGCCTCTACGAGCTGTTCATGAGCGAGTTCGCCGAGATCCTGGAGGGCCTGCCCACCAGAGCGGATCCCGCCGGGAAGATCGGCGAGGAGTTCCTGAGCGAGGGAGGCTCCGCCGAGTAACGGAAAGCGATCCTCGAAAAACCCGGCTTCTCGGAGAAGCCGGGTTTTTCGATCTCCGGCATATGTTTGTAGATTACACACCGTTCTGGTACAATAGCGACACGTGAGAGGAGGGAATTTGAGGGTCGCGATCGTCCACGACTGGCTCAACCAGATGGGCGGGGCCGAACAGGTGTTGGAGGCGTTGAGGGAGATCTTCCCCGAGGCGCCTGTTTATACGAGCATCTTTGATCCGGAGTCCATGCCCCCCAGGTACCGGTCGTGGGACATCCGTACCTCCTTCATGCAACGGCTGCCGGGGATCATCCGATACTATCAGTGGTATCTCATGTTGTACCCGTTGGCTTTCGAATCGTTTGACCTGTCCGGGTACGACGTGGTGATCAGCAACAAGAGCGGGTTCTGCCACGGGGTGGTCACGGCGCCGGAGACGCTTCATGTGTGTTATTGCCTGACGCCGACCCGCTTTGTGTGGATGTATGAACGCTACCGGGAGCGGGAGGATATCGGGCGCTTTCTCAATGTCTTCCTGCGTATGTTGATCCCCTGGCTGCGGCTGTGGGAGCAAGCGGCGGCAAACCGGGTCGATCGCTTCATCGCGATCTCACGGGCGATCCAGCGACGGATTCAAAAGTTCTATCGACGCGACAGCGAGATCATCTATCCGCCCGTGGACACGGATCGCTTCCGGCCGTCTGGAGAGCCTCCAGGTGATTACTTCCTGATCGTATCTCGTCTGATCCCCTATAAGCGGATCGACATCGCGGTGGAGGCGTTCACACGGCTGGGATTGCCGCTGTGGATCGCGGGGGATGGCCGTGATCGCCCAGCTCTGGAGGAACGGGCTGGGCCTAACGTGCGCTTCCTGGGCCGTGTGAGCGATGAGGAGCTCGTCTCCCTGCTTCAGGGATGTCAGGCCTTCGTCTTCCCTGGGTTGGAGGATTTCGGGATCGCGCCCCTGGAGGCGATGGCATGCGGCCGCCCGGTGATCGCCTACGCCGGCGGAGGGGCCCTGGACACGGTCATCGAGGGCAAGACGGGCCTTTTCTTCCGCGAGCAGACGGCGGATGCGCTCATCCAGGCGGTGCAAAGCTTTAACCCGGCCGATTTCGATCCCTCCGACTGTCGGGCGCGAGCGGAGGAGTTCAGCCGGTCGGCGTTTCAGCAGCGGATAAAAGCATTCGTAGAGACGGAGTTCGCTCGGTATCAGGCTGGATGACGCCGGCGAAAAGGGATGAAACGGTGGAGCTTCGTGCCTATTGGGCCATTATCCGGCGGCGTTGGTGGTTGCCGGTCGCGATCATCTTGCTGACGATGCTGTGGTGGGTTGCGGCCCGCCAACCCTGGCGGCCGCGTCCCACGACTTACACGACATCCCTCAGTTTCAGCGTGGGGGTCCGCCCGGAGCCACGTACAGGGGATTATTATACCTACGATCGCTACTACACCTGGCTAGCATCCGAGTATCTGGTCGATGACCTCAGCGAGGTGGTGCGGCGCAGCGAGTTCGCCCGGGCGGTCTCCCAACGGCTGGCGGATCAAGGCATCACGGTCCCCGCGGGCGCCATTCAGGGGAGCACCCAGGCGGGCAAGCTGCATCGGGTGCTCACCTTATCCATCTCATGGGGCGATCCGGAGCAACTGGCGGCGATAGCGGACGCCGCCGCGGCCGTGTTGAGCGAGGAAGCGGGCGCCTTCCTGCCGCAGACCATGGCCGATGAGGTCGAGGCGCGGCTCATCGATCGCGGGGCCATCGTGCCCATCGCGCCGCCGTTGAGGGAACGATTGGACCTTCCGCTGCGTCTATTCCTGGGGTTGATCGTGGGCGTCGCCTTGGCGTTCTTACTGGACTACCTGGACGATAGCGTACGCGATCGAGCGGATCTGGAGGACCTGGGTATCGCGGTCCTGGGGGAGATCCCACGATCATGAGCGTATAGGGGGATAGGGGTTTGTTATGGAGATTCGAGACTACCTGAAGATCCTGCGGAAGCGGGGTTGGATCATCCTGTTGGTGGCCGTGGTAGCCGCCGTCGCGGCTTTCGGCTTCAGCCAGCTACAGGCGCCAGTGTATCGGGCCACCGTTAAGCTCAGCGTGGAGCCCGCGCGCTACGACTGGGGGCTCAGCAACACGGTCAAGGACATCCTGCGTAACTATGTGCTCAACCTGCGCACCCATAAGATGGCCAACAGAGTCATCGAGCGCGCTCAGCTGGACATGAACTCGTACCAGTTCCTGGAACGGGTGACCGTCTCCTCGGATTCGTCGAACTTCAGTCTGCAGATCGACGCCGAAAGCCGCTCGCCGGAGGAGGCCATGCTCATGGCCCAGACGATGGCGGAGATCTTCGTGGAGGACCGCCAGCGCTGGAATCAGGAGCAGGACAAGCGGGATCGCATCGCGGTGAAGATCGTGGACGATGTGCGTGATGCGCATAAGGTCCGCCCCAAGCCACTGTTCAACGCCGTCGCGGCGGGGCTCCTGGGCGCGCTGGTGGGGGGCCTGATCGTCTTCTTCCTGGAGTGGCTGGAGGCCGACATCCTGCGCTCACCCGAGAGCGTCGAGCGCACGCTGGGCATTCCGGTGTTAGGAGCGATCCCCAGTCAGTCGGCTGAAGGCCATCGCCGAGGCCGACGGGGCGCGCGGTCGCGCGAGCTGGCTCAGCATACCACATAAGGTGGGGCTTATGGCATTGGATCTGATCACGGTTACCGATCCTCGTTCACCCGTGGCGGAGGCGTATCGCAGCCTGCGCACGAACCTGGAGTTCTCCAGCCTGGACCATCCGTTACATACGCTGTTGGTCACATCGCCCGGGCCGGACGAGGGGAAGTCAACGACGTTGGCCAATCTCGCGGTCACCACAGCGCAAACCGGGCGTCGGGTGATCGTTGTTGACTGCGATTTACGCCGCCCACGTCAGCATGAGATCTTCGGCGTATCCAACGGGACGGGGTTGACGACGATGGTCCGTGACGAGGCGGCCTTGACCCGCCCGCCGCTGCAGAAGACACAGGTGGCCGGGTTATGGGTGTTACCCAGCGGCCCCCTCCCGCCTAACCCGGCGGAGCTGCTGGCCTCGCAGCGCATGAGCCAGGTCATCGAGCGATTGATGCAGAGCGCTGACCTGGTGCTGTTCGACGCTCCCCCTGTGATCGCCGTGACGGACGCGGCGGTGCTGGCCAGCAAGCTGGACGGTGTCCTACTGGTCATCAACGCGGGCTCGACGAAACGCCAATATGCCCTGCGCGCGAAAGAGATCCTGGAACGCGTGAACGCCCGGCTGATCGGAGCCGTTCTGAACAACGTGGTCCTGGACAAGACGCTGCACACGTACTACACGTGAGCATGCTGGAAAAGCACCGCAGAGACGCGGAGGACGTGGAGACCTTAAGATCCGTTCGCACGCGATTTTCGAGGGTCTCGACTGATCAACATATCGTAGGGATGTGAGGTAGAGCTCGGATAATCTCATCATGGACAAACGACATGCGAACTTTGTAGGGGCGACCGGCTGGTCGCCCCTACAGAGCCTCGTCGATCCGTGGAAGCCAGGGTTCATGTGTTGCTTTATCAGGCGAAGATCTGCAATAAGATCCGCCCATCGGCGTATGAGATAGTCATGGGGAGAGAAGGATGAAGGGGCTGGTCCTGAGCGGAGGGAAGGGGTCCCGTCTGTATCCCATCACGTATACCAACGCTAAGCAATTGGTGCCCGTCGCGAACAAGCCCGTGCTCTTCCGGGTCATCGAGGCCATTCGTGATGCGGGTATCACCGACATCGGGGTCGTGATCGGCGACACAGGCCCTCAGATCAAGGAGGCCGTGGGGGATGGTTCACGTTGGGGGGTGAAGATCACCTATATCCAACAGGAGGCGCCGCTGGGGCTGGCCCATGCCGTCAAGATCAGTCGGGATTACCTGGGGGACGAGCGATTCGTCATGTTTCTGGGAGACAACGTGATCGAGGGCGGCATCGTCCCCTTGATCCGACAATTCGCCGAGAGCGACTGGAACTGTCAGATCGTGCTCACTGAGGTGGAGGAGCCTCAGCACTACGGGGTGGCGGAGTTGGATGAAGCGGGACGGATCGTCCGCCTGATAGAGAAGCCCAAGGATCCTCCATCGAATCTGGCCCTGGTGGGCATCTACATGTTTGATCACCACGTGTTCGAGGCTGTCGAGAACATCAAACCCTCGTGGCGCGGCGAGCTGGAGATCACGGATGCCATCCAGTGGCTGATCGACGCTGGATATCGGGTCTATCCTTACATCCATCGTGGATGGTGGATCGATACAGGCAAGCCCATCGACATGCTGGAGGCTAATAACCGCGTCCTGGAGGAGCTGGAGCCGCGTAATGAGGGCTATATCTCGCCGGATTCCGAGGTCAAAGGCCGGGTGGTGATCGAGCGCGACGCTCAGATCATCAATAGCGTGATCCGTGGGCCGGCCATCATCGGCGAGGAGACGCGGGTGATCAACGCCTACGTCGGCCCATACACGTCCATCTACCACCATTGCCTGATCGAGAGGTGTGAGATCGAGCACTGCATCGTGCTGGAGCATAGCCGCATCGTCGATGTCCCTATCCGGATCGAGGATAGCCTTATCGGCCGTAATGTGGAGATCACGCGCTCGCAGACGAAGCCGCGAGCGTACAAGATGACACTGGGGGACAACAGCAAAGTTGGACTGTTATAGGTGTGTATGTTTCGCTCACTCCCGGCGTTGAAGCGGGTGTTCATCCAGTTCGATCACGTCGAATCCACACAATCGGCCGCCGCAGCCTTCGAGGCGGCCGATGTCGTTCCCGCGTATCGCGTCCCCGCGTGCAAAGATCCGGACAGAGAGGCCAAGGCGCTGGCGGCCGCGGTCTCCGTACTCGCCGAGCGAACGGTGCGGCTAGAGAACGTTTATGGATATTGGAATCCCTTCGAGCCCGGCCCCTACTTCGATCTGCGCGCGCCCCATGCCGCGTTGATGTGCGAGGTGGAGGAGAGCGGCAGTCTGGTGCACGTGCGCCTCTACGCTGATCTGCTGTCTCCCTCCTTCCGCGCAGCCGAGAGGTTCTGCGTGGAGGAGTTCCTACCCGCCTTACGAGCCGCCCGGTCCCATTCCGATCCCGCCGCCACCGCGCTGATTCATGAGCTGCGCGATCGGTTATGGCCCGCCTTACGGGACAAGATCGAGCGGGCCGAGTGGGTCATCGAGCGGGCGGCCGAGAGGCTGACGCAGGCGGGCCACGTCAGCTTCATCGTCACGTGGGGCGCGGCCGAGGAGCGACGCCGGACGATTTCGGGCAACCACGCTGCCCCGACGCTCACCCTGGACTTCACGTTCCCGCTGCCGCTAAGCCGGCGTCCCCGCCGTCGGGAGATCCTGCGCCGTCGATTGCAGCGCCGTCGAGCTGCGGGCCGTCCCCTGCTGAGGCGTAGCGGATCGGAGCGCGGTTGGTACGCCCGCACACATCGGGCTTCAGAAGACGAAGATGGAGAGGACGATCATGCGTAACTATCTGATCACCGGCGGGGCCGGGTTCATCGGCTCCAACTTCGTACGCTATCTGCTGGATCGCTATGATGACATCCGCGTCGTCGTGTTCGACAAACTGACCTATGCGGGCAACCTGGATAACCTGCTGGATGTCCAGGACGACCCGCGCTATCACTTCATCCGCGGGGACATCTGCGATAAGGAGGCCGTGGCGCGGGCGATCCAGGAACACGACATCGACACCATCGTCAACTTCGCGGCCGAGACCCACGTCGATCGCTCGATCATGGATCCCGATGCGTTCATCCAGACGGATGTGTATGGCACATATGTGCTCCTGGAGGCCGCACGGCGCTTCGGGCTCGAGCGCTACCATCAGATCAGCACGGATGAGGTATACGGGGACGTGCCGCCCGGGCGCTCCTCCGTGGAGACGGATCCGGTGGCGCCGCGGAGCCCTTACGCGGCCAGCAAAGCCAGCGCCGACCTCATGGTGCTCGCCTATCACACAACCTATGGCCTCCCGGTGACCATCACCCGAGGGGCTAACAATATCGGCCCCTATCAATATCCGGAGAAAGTGGTCCCGCTGTTCACGACCAACGCCATTGACGACTTGCCGCTGCCCGTCTATGGTGACGGCCGACAGATGCGGGACTATCAATACGTCCTGGACCACTGCGAGGCCATCGACATCGTGTTGCAACGCGGGCAGATCGGCGAGATCTACAACGTGGGCACCGGCCAGGAGATGGAAAACTTGAAGATGGTGGAGATCCTGCTGGATGAGCTGGGCAAGCCGCGCAGCCTGATCCAATTTGTGGAGGATCGGCCGGGGCATGACCGGCGCTACTCCCTGAACGTGGACAAATTGAAAGCGTTGGGATGGAAGCCGCGTCACACCCATGAGGAGGCCATCCGTAAGACGGTACGCTGGTATGTGGAGAATGAATGGTGGTGGCGGAAGATCCGGAGCGGGGAGTTTAAAGAGTACTACCAGCGCCAATACGGCCAGCGGCGGGTCTTAGGATCCATGACATAGGGGATGGGACGCATGGACATCGTTCAACGCAATATCTCTCTGGTCATGATCCGGGAGCACCTGGACGGGATCCCTCATTACGATCTCCCTCCCGGCTATGCCATACGCTGGTATGAGCCTGGCGATGAGGAACACTGGGTCGCGATTCATCTGAAGGCCGACCTTTACAACACGATCTCTCGGGAGCGATATATCCGCGAGTTCGGCCAGGATCCCCAGATCCTGCATGAGCGGCAGTGTTTCCTGATCGCCCCCTCCGGCGAGGTGATCGGGACGGCGACGGCCTGGTTCAATGAGCATTACAGGGGACGCGTATACGGCCGGGTCCATTGGGTCGCCATCGTGCCGGAGATGCAGGGACGCGGGCTGGCGAAACCCTTGATGACGACCGTATGCCGTCGGCTGCGCGAGCTGGGACACGATCGAGCCTACCTGACAACTTCCACCGTGCGAATTCCGGCGATCAACCTCTATCTGAAGTTCGGCTTCGTGCCGGAGATCCGCTCCGAGGAGGATCTGCGAGTTTGGCGCGCGCTTCTGCCATATCTGAAGGAGCCCTACCGCCGATTGATACAGGAGCTGCACGCGCCGCCCGATTAACATCAACCGAGTGAGATAATCTCTGTAGATTCTCTCATGCTTGTCAAGGGAGCGAGATGAGAAGAGGTTCAAGTTCTACATCCCGCCCGCAAGGGATCAAAGGTAGTCTGGTCTCGAAATATGGCCCAGGCCCACACCAGGATTTTGCG
>DUEN01000158.1 GCA_011176545.1 Caldilineae bacterium
CCCGCCGATATTGGGATCGCGGCAATTGGCCGTTGATGGGGGATGCGCTCCCCTATGCGAACTTCTTCACATCGCAGGGACGACGGGTCATCGGCGCCTCGGCGGCGAAGGGCGCAGATGGGTTCTCAGCCTTCTGCCCCAACTTCGACTTGCGCTTCCGTAATGTGGCCTTCTGGGGGAGGGCCGCCGCCGAGAAGGGGATCGAGGGGATGATCAGCACGGCCTGGGCGCGCTACTCCAGCCTCACCGTGCCCTGCGAACCGTTCGAGATGGCGTGGTATACCTACCTGGCCTCGGCTGAGCTTTACTGGAACGGCGGCACCACGCCGCGCCCCCTGTTCGACATGGCTTTTGATCGCCGGTTCATCGGCGCGCGTGGCGTCTCCCAGGCCATCCGGCATCTGGATCGCGGGCGGGCGGAGCCTTCCGGAAACGGGCTGATGATGGCGAGGGAGCTCCTGGATGCCGCGGAGCCGCTCGCCACGTCCACCGGGCGTCGATACATCGCCCATCTTCGCCTGGCCGCGGAGCTAGCCGAGCTTCACGCTCGCATAGAAGGTGCCCTGGGACGCCTCATCCCCTCGGCCAGTCGCGTCGAGCGCGGGGAGCCCACCCGCGAGGCGCGCAGAGTCCTACCGGAGATCGAGGATTTGCAAAAAGCGCTCAAAGAGTGGCGGGAGCGCGCTCAAGAGGTGCTCGCGCAGACACTGTTGCCCGCCGACGCGACTGAGGTGATCGAAACCCAGACGTTCGGATGGCAGACGATCCTGAAGGACTGGCAGACTCGGGTGGAGGCCCACAGCGGGACTACCAGGCTGGGCTCATAAGTGATGGCCAGAAGCCGGGGCTCTCCAAGGGTCCCGGCTTTTAATATGCGCACCTGACCTTCACACGCTTTTCACAATATAGTGTGTCATCATCTCAAGATCGTCACGTTTGATACAAAATTTTGTGTATGAGATCATACCCAAGGAGGGGAAGGAGGTATAGACTAAGGTCAGAGATCAACGTTCAACACGAGGAGGCGGCCATGAAGGGGTTCCTTTCCTTTTTCTTCATTCTCCTCATCATGCCGATAGGGCATGCCCTGATGATCGTCGTCGAGCGATATCTAGAGCCCTACATGGCGCTCTGCGCGGCTCTCATCGCTCTGGCCGGCGTGGCCCTCGTCTTCGCCACCCGGTGGACCCGGCAGGAAGGGTGGCAATCCCTATTAGGTGCACTGGGCGGCGCGCTCGTCTGGACGGGCGCCGTCGAGTACAGCTTTGTCTTCGCGGCCAGGCGCTTCGGCGTCCCTGATTTCCCCCAGGCGGAAGGCGAATACATGCTAATGGAGTACTCGTGGGGACTTCTGATCCCGGTCATCCTGTACGTCTTATTCCTGGAGAGCGTTCGCTGTAGCCCTATCCTATGGCTACGCCGGAAGCTGAAGCTGATGCGCGGGCCCACAGCATCCGGCCGGATCCAGAATTACGGCCCTCACGTAGCGTTCGAGATGTGCGCCGTCCTATGGTTCTGCTACGTAGCTATGCTCCTGGCCTATGATGTGGGAACCCGCTCGTGGATCTCCTATCTACTGTTCATCCTCTCCGTGGGTGGAGGGATCTACACGCTTTACCAATTGTATCATAAGCGTACTTGGGGAACCGCCATCCGATACGCCATCCCGACCGTGGTGATCGTCTGGATCGCTGTGGAGTATCTTGGGAAATGGGGGTTCTTCACCGAACCCTGGATCGTCCTGAATCCCCCGATCATGATCTCCATTATCCTGGCTTTCGCCTTCACCGCCTATTTAGTCATCGATAACCTCCGAGAGCAAAAGAAGGCTGACCAAGGATAACAGGATCTTTGCCAGGAAGGCCCACGAGTTTCGTCCGTGGGCCTTCCTGGCAAAAGTGAACAGCGTATGCAAGGTAGCCGCTAGCCAACAGCCCCTCTCCTTGTTAAAACGTGCCAGATGTCATGTTAACGCGCCTCCTCAGCAAGCTGTCGTAGTACGCATACCAAGAGATCGAGCTCCTCAGACGAGATGTAGGCGTTCACAGATATCCGCACCCAACGCCGATCCTTATTCGCCCCCACCAGGATACGATGCTCTTCCCACAGACGCTGTCCTAAATCCCCTGGTATAGTATGTGTGAAAGCCACCAGCCCTGAGCTCAGCGAGGGATCCCACGGAGAGATCAGCTTCACGCCGGGTATATCGATCAGGGCGCCCTTCAACGCTATCGCCATTGGGATGATCGCGCGTTCGATCTCGGCCGGATCTAAGGCCAGGATCCGTTCAAGGGCTACCCGTAACGCCGGGTACAGCGGCCACGGGCGAGTGCTGTATTCAAAGCGACGCGCGTCCGGGCGTGGCTCAAAAGCTAACCCTTGCAGGTCAAAATGCATCGGGGTGTCCCATCCAACGAAGATAGGTTCCACATCGGATAAATGCTCCCGCCGGATATAGAGGAAACCTGTACCCTGTGGCCCACATATCCATTTATGCCCACAGGCCGCGTAGAAATCGCACCTTAGCGAGCGTACATCCACTGGGAACTGCCCCACCGAGTGAGCCCCATCCACCATCACCAGAGCGCCCTTCCGATGCGCCAGATCACAGATCTCAGCCACCGGGAGGCGCAGCCCGCTCTGACAGGAGACGTGGCTGACATAAACTAGGCGAGTGCGCGAGGTGATCAGCTCTTCCAGCCGCTCCAGGATCACCTGAACGTCGTTCGCCAGGGGGAGTAGCTTGACGACGATCCCCTCTCGACGCGCCAGATTCAACCAGGGGCAGGCACCGCCTGGGTGCTCCTCATCCGTGAGGATGACCTCGTCTCCCGGCTGCCAGGAAAGGCCGTTCGCTACGATGTTCACCCCCTCGGACACGTTGCGCGTTAAGGCGATCTCTTCCGGATCCGCGTGTAACAACGCGGCGGCCGCGCGCCGGGCAGCCTCGTACTCTTCATGCAAATCCTGGAGAACCTCCGGAGCGAAGCTGCCCTCCATCTCGATGCGACGATACCACCGGATCAGCTCATCGGCTACAGCGGTGGGCAACGGCCCATACGTCCCGCAATTCAAGTAGATACAATGCTGCAGGACAGGGAACTCTCTTCGCAAACTGGCGATATCCATGATCCTCTCCTGCCCAGGCTATCGAGATATGTAACCATAATACTACTTAGTGGTAAATCATCCAACCTCGAGAGCGGCTCTCATCCCTCTGTATCAAGCTACGGGAGAAGGAGGCTCGATAAGGATCAGTCATGCAGGCCCCAGGCCCTCCAGACTGACAGGGGCTCGTATGGTACCACCTTACTATCCAAGAAAGGGCACATTGGGACCGGGGTAACATGTTTTCTCCGCCCTTCCTCGACTAGGATGAAAAAGGCTCGTACTGAGCACATATTCATCATCCTGTCAGGCGGAGGGGGCCTATGCGAACAAATCAACAACTGGTTAAAAGGCTGTGGGCGTTTGTCATCGTCGCGATCCTCATCGCGGCGTTCGTCGTTCCAACTGCAGATGAGTCACCCGTATACGCGAGCACGATGGAGTATGCTCCTGGACGTGTCATCGTCAAATTCCGCGATCGGACTTCTCGCGATGTCGCGGAGCGGATGATGGCCGATCTCGATGTCGCTATCGTCGATGAGTTACCTCAATTGGGGATAGCCGTTTTCGAATTCAAGAATATGAGCGTAGCACAGGCGCTGCGCCGTATTCGCGCTCGGTACGATGTAGAATATGTGGAGCCTGATTACATCGGCTATCCCGTCTGGGAGCCCAATGACCCAGCCTACGTTGCTGGACAGCAGTGGGCTTTAAGCAAGATCCAGGCACCTCAGGCGTGGGATCTCTCCCACGGAGATGGCGTGGTGATCGCGGTTCTGGACACCGGTGTGGATGTGAACCATCCGGAGCTACAGGGGCGGCTGTTACCGGGATATAGCTATACGACGGATTCGACCGACGTGACCGACCGCTGCGGCCACGGCACCCACGTGGCTGGCATCATCGCTGCGAACACCAATAACGGCGAAGGGGTCGCCAGTATCGCTCATAACGCCATGATCCTACCCGTTCAGGTACTGGATCGCTACCAGCCAGATTGGGGATGCTATGGGTACTACAGCGACTTCGCTCGGGGCATCATCTACGCCGCCGACCACGGGGCCCGCGTCATCAATATGAGCTTTGGTGGCACGGCTTTCTCCTACTCCTTAAGCGACGCGGTCGCCTATGCGGCCGGCAAGGGAGTGTTGATGGTGGCGGCCGCTGGCAACAACAACAGCGATACGCCCTTCTACCCGGCCGCCTTTGATGAGGTGATCGCCGTGGCCGCTACGGATAGCAGCGACGCGCGATGTAGCTGGTCAAACTATGGGAATTGGATCGATATCGCCGCGCCGGGAAGCGGGATCTACTCTCTGTACACCGATGGGACAAACTCAACCTATGCCTACATGTCAGGTACATCCATGGCCGCACCTCATGTCGCCGGGGTGGCGGGGTTGTTGCTGGCTCAGGATCCCTCCCGCACGGCGCAGGATGTGCGGACGATCCTGGAACAGAGCGCCGATGATCTGGGTGATCCAGGCTGGGATCCCTACTTCGGCTATGGGCGGGTCAACGCCTATCGTGCCCTTGCTGGCGTGATTGAGTCCAGCATAGTTCCGACACCGACGCCAACCTTCACGCCGACACCAGTGCCACCAACACCGACACCGACACCGACGTTTACACCAACACCGGTGCCGCCGACACCGACACCGACACCGACGTTCACACCGACACCGGTGCCGCCGACGCCAACACCGACGCCGACGTTCACACCGACAGCGACGCCAACGCCGACGTTCACACCGACACCGGTGCCGCCGACACCGACGCCGACGTTTACGCCAACACCGGTGCCGCCGACACCGACGCCAACCTTCACACCAACGCCGGTGCCACCGACACCGACGCCAACCTTCACACCAACGCCGGTGCCACCGACACCGACGCCAACGCCGACGCTCACACCAACACCGGTGCCGCCGACACCGACGCCAACGCCGGTGCCGCCAACGCCAACACCGACACCCACACCGGAAACAGTTCAGCTCGTCGTTGACAGGCTGGAGGTGGGCCGTCTGCGCGGTGGGCAGTTCGTCGAGCGTACCACCTTCAAGCGAGGTAGCCGTATAGCTGTGCTGGCACGCCTGGCTCAGAACGAGGAGCCAGTAGAAGGGGTCATGGTATTGCTGGCCATTCAAGCGCCTAATGGACAGAGCATACCGCTCCGGGCCGTGTCCGATGGCCAAGGCCTCGCGAAGGCCCGTTACCGGATCCCTAAGCGTGCCCCGGCTGGCACCTACGAGGTAAAGGTGGTCGAGGTCATAGGGCCGAACGTGACGCTCAATTCCACATCTTCTAAGATGCGGGCATCCTTCGTGGTACGCTGACAGGCACGCCCATAGCCGGCCCTAGGCACCCTCCTGGACAGTGCGGGGGCAGCGACTCGCTGCCCCCGCATCTTTCTTTCCCTCCTCCGCCTCCCAACCCGCGCACCTTTTCGGACCGCTCAGTGTTATAAAGCCGTGAGTGTCCATCTACAGCGTAACATGGTATAGTAGGCCTTGCAGGAGAGCTACCCACCAAGTTGATGCAATCCCGTTCAGGCGGAGTAGGCTACTGTGAGACGATACGCGCAAATCATCGGTTGGGGTAAAAGCCTGCCTA
>DUEN01000159.1 GCA_011176545.1 Caldilineae bacterium
CAGATGTCTGTCAAGCAGCCGCGCGTGATCATCTTTACGACGCCGACGTGTACGTACTGCAACGCGCTGAAGCGGTACCTGCGTCAGCATAAGATCAAGTTTAAGGACGTGGACATCTCGCGGGATCCCCGCGCGGCCCGCGATGTGGTCCGACGGACGGGGCAGATGGGCGTCCCCGTCGTCGATATCGGCGGCAAGATCGTGATCGGATTCGATCGGCCGAAGATCGATCGACTATTGGGATTGCAAAACTGATTTAGAATCTCTGGGATGAGGAGGAAATGAAGATGCGGATCGAGCCTTTAGGGGATCGCGTGTTGGTGAAGGTGATCGAGGAGGCATCGCGGACGGCCTCCGGTATCCTGTTGCCGGAGACGGCGAAGGAGAAGCCGCAGCGCGGCGAGGTGGTCGCGGTAGGGGATGGCGAGGATATCCCCGTGGAAGTGGGCGATCAGGTGCTATATGCGAAGTATAGCGGCACCGAGATCCGCCTGAACGGGACAGAGCATCTGATCCTGGATGTCGGCGATATCCTGGCGAAGATAAAGGAGTAGATGATGGCCGTAGAGGCGAAGGTAACATGGCAGGAGGGGATGCGGTTTGAAGGCACCGCTTCCTCAGGCCACACGGTGATACTGGATAGCTCCGCTGAGCATGGTGGACAGAACGCGGGCTTCCGGCCTATGGAGCTACTTCTGGTGGGGATGGCTGGCTGCACAGCCATGGACGTGATCTCCATCCTCCGCAAGAAGCGGCAGAAGGTCACGGGGTTCGAGGTGCGTGTCCGCGGGGAACGGGCGGAAGAGCATCCTCGCATCTATACGGATATCCACGTGGAATACGTGGTTCGGGGGGAGGACATCTCCCCCGCTGCCGTGGAGCGGGCCATCCAGCTCTCCGAGGAGAAGTACTGCTCGGCCTCGGCCATGTTAGGGAAGGCTGCCCGGATCACCAGCAGCTATCGCATCGAGCCAGCATGAGCGAGACGTCTGAGGAGGAAAAGCAACATGCCGCTGATCAGTGAGCGGGATCGAAAGACGATACAGGAGGAATTCCAGGCCTTGGTGGAGCCGGTCAAGCTGGTGATGTTTACTCAGGAGCTGGAGTGTCAGTTCTGTCGGGAGACCCGACAGATCGTCGAGGAGTTGGCAGGGTTATCCGATAAGATCATCGCTGAGGTGTACAATTTCGCCACCGACAAGGAAGCCGTGGAAGCTTACAAGATCGATAAGATCCCGGCGATCGCCATCGTGCGTGCCGGCGCGAGCCCTAAGGATTACGGCATCCGGTACTATGGGATCCCCTCAGGCTATGAGTTCAGCTCCCTGATCGAGGACATCGTGATGGTGTCGCGAGGGGATTCGGGACTTTCCCAGCGGACGAGGCAGGAGGTGGCCAGGATCGATAAGCCGGTGCATATCCAGGTCTTCGTGACACCGACGTGCCCTTATTGTCCAATGGCCGTCCGGCTGGCCCACCAACTAGCGCTGGAGAGCGACTTCATCACCGCGGATATGGTCGAAGCTATCGAGTTCCCGCATCTGGCCAACAAATACCAGGTGATGGGGGTGCCGCGGACGGTCATCAACGAGGATTATCACATCGAGGGTGCCGTGCCGGAGCCAGTGCTGTTAGAGCGCGTGTTGCAAGCGGTGGAGGCTCAGAAGATACAGGCGTGATAAGCTTTCCGAGCTGACTAGCTCCTCCTGAGGGACAGGTGTCGAGCATAGACGCCCTGGAAAAGTCCAGGGCGTCTATGCGCTTGTAAGGGGATCGCTCATTTTGGAATAGGCAACACCCGCTTTCTTAAAAGCGTGTTTTGTAAGGGCGCACGGCCGTGCGCCCTTACAATTTGGCTATTCTGGTATGGGCGAGGCATGCCTCGCTCATACGTATGTCGTGTATGCCAATATGAACGAAGGAGATACCCCCTGTCACAGGTAGGGCCAGGGTTGGTCGGAGGTCTGATATCGGTATAAGCCGCCTCCTAGATCCTCGATCACGCCTGCGGCGCGGAGGAGGCGTAGTACCGGGCGAGCTGAGATCGGCTCGCCGAGGACGGCCGAGAAGACGTGGCGCAGCGCCCGGGCCGTGAATGGCTCGGGCAACAGGCGACGGCCCAGGTCCTCGCCCAGCAGTCGGCGGCGCAGGTGCGCCCGCGCGGCGGCGATGATCTGATCGTGATCAAACGCCAGCGGGGGCAGTTCGCGAACCGGCCACCAGCGGGCGGCCGCGGCGTCATCCCCGGCGCAAAGGGATACCTCGCCCTTAGGCTCATATAGCAACGCCAGGAAGGCCATCGTGATCACCCGCTTGCGGGGGTCCCGTTCCGGTGCATCGAAGGGACGTAACGGCTCCAAGGGAACATCGGTGATCCCTGTCTCCTCGGCCAGTTCCCGCCGGGCGGTCTCCTCCAGCGTCTCGGTGATATCCATGAACCCACCCGGTAGCGCCCAATATCCCTCATATGGCCCATGGCGTCGCCGGATCAGCAGCACATGGGGCTGCCCTCCGCTCACCAGCCACACCACCACGTCGGCGGTGACGGAGGGACATGGGTATTCATCGGGCATGGACGAGGTTAAGGGTGATGTCTCCATAGAGCTCACCTTTCACGGCTTCCTGATCGTGTCCTCGCCGTCGGGACCTCGCTCGCCGCGCAGCCGGGCTTTGATCCTCTGTACTCGATTGCTTAGCCCGCGAGCCGTGTGCCCATTCTCCTCTCGCGGGCCGATGGCCACATCATACAGCCGTCGCAGCACCCGACGGCCAAATGAGCGCGCCTGGGCGACGTGGAAGGACCCAGAGTATTGAGCACTTCGCCACCACGGCGTCTCTGGCAGAGGGAGCGGCACGCTCCATTGCACGAGCACGGCTCCCCAGGTCAGGCCGGCACCGAACCCCACCAGCACGAGATGATCGTGTTGCCTGATCCGTCCTTCCTCGATGGCCTCGCATAAAGCGATGGGGATCGAGGCCGTGGACGTGTTGCCGTAACGATCCAGGTTCATGAAGACCCGATCTTCATCCAGCCCAAGCTGTTTGGCCGCGGACTCGATGATCCGTCGGTTAGCCTGATGTGGGATCATGAGCTCGATGTCTTTCAAGGTAAGACCGGCCTGTTCCACCACTTCGCGTGTGGCCCGGGCGATCACACGGGTCGCGAAGCGAAACACCCCGCGGCCGTCCATTTTCAGGTAGTGCAGCCCAGAGGCCACGGTTTCCAGGCTGGTGGGTAACTTGCTGCCCCCAGCGGGCACGATCAACAGGTCCCCTCCCGAACCGTCGGATCCCAACACCGCGGACAGGACCCCACCTGGAACTTCGCTCGCGGCGACGAGCACGGCGCCTGCGCCATCACCGAATAGGACGCATGTGCTGCGATCAGACCAG
>DUEN01000016.1 GCA_011176545.1 Caldilineae bacterium
AAGAAAGGGGGTGATGGTCGTGGCGGAAGATGGCCTTGGTGACCTTGCCGATCTTGCTGACCTTACGACCTATCGACGCGTTCATGGCGGCCTCCGGCCGCGACCCGACATCTTCTACAGAAAGGAGACCCCCGAAAATGACGAGCGAGATTTCTGTGGAAACCACCAATACGGATGTACAGGATGACGTACAGGACGACGTAGGTGACGTACAGGACACCGTCCTGATCTTCGATACCACCCTGCGAGACGGTGAGCAGTCGCCGGGTGCCACGCTGCATCTGGCGGAGAAGCTGGACATCGCCCGCCAGCTCAGCCGACTGGGCGTGGACATCATCGAAGCCGGGTTCCCGGCAGCCTCGCCGGGCGACCTGGAGGCGGTGCGGCGCATCGCCGAGACGGTGGGCAACGACTTGGACGAGCGACCACAGGGGCGCCCACCGGTCATCGCCGGTCTGGCCCGTGCCAACAAGGACGATATCGACAAGGCATGGGAGGCGGTCCAGGCCGCGGCTTATCCCCGCATACACACCTTCATCGCCACATCGGATATCCACATCAAGCACAAATTGCGCATGACCCGGGAGCAGGTGCTGGAGCGCACCCGGGAAATGGTCGCGTACGCCAAACAATACTGCGATGACATCGAGTTCAGCCCCGAGGATGCCGGGCGATCCGATCCCGAATTCCTTTATCAGGTGCTGGCGGTGGCCATCGAGGCGGGCGCGACCACGCTGAACATCCCGGATACGGTAGGATATACCACGCCGGAGGAATTCGGCGCGCTCATCCGGGGTATCCGGGAGAACGTTCCCGGCATCGAGAACGTGATCATCTCCGTGCATTGCCATGATGACCTGGGCTTGGCGGTGGCCAACTCGCTGGCCGGGGTACAGGCGGGCGCCCGTCAGGTGGAATGCACCGTCAACGGCATCGGGGAGCGGGCTGGCAACGCCGCGCTGGAGGAGATCGTGATGGCGCTGTACGTGCGCCGGCCATATTACAAACTGCGCACCAACATCGTCACCACGGAGATCCACCGCACCAGCGATATGGTCTCCCGATACACCGGCATCCTGGTCCAGCCCAACAAGGCCATCGTGGGCGCGAATGCCTTCGCCCACGAGGCGGGCATCCACCAGGATGGCATCCTCAAGCACCGGCGCACCTATGAGATCATGGATGCCTCCACCATCGGGCTGAGCGAGAGCCGCCTGGTGTTGGGGAAACACTCCGGCCGACACGCCTTCCGTGCTAAGCTGGAGGCGATGGGCTATCACCTGAGCGACGAAGAGCTTAATCAGGTATTCCGGCAGTTCAAGGAGCTGGCGGATAAGAAGAAGGTGGTCACCGATGCGGATCTGGAGGCCATCGTGGCCGACCGGCTGTACCAGCCACCGGAGACCTACTCGCTGGAGGCGGTTCAGGTCCAGTGTGGTCGCCCCAGCATCCCCACCGCGGTGGTTCGCCTCAAGCGCCTGTCCGACGGCGCCGTGTTCACCGAGGCGGGGTTCGGCACCGGCCCCGTCGACGCGGTGTACCAGGGGATCAACCGCATCGTGGGAGTGCCCAACAAGCTCGTCGAGTTCAGCATCCAGGCCATCACGGAGGGGCTGGACGCCGTGGGCGATGTGACGATCCGCATCGAGGCAACCGAGCCGGTCGGGGAGCAGGAGAGCGCCACGGGCGGCCGCGGCCGCCGGGTCTTCACGGGCCGCGGCGTCGATACGGATATCGTCGTGGCCAGCGCCAAGGCGTACATGCAGGCGCTGAACAAGCTGCTGGCGGCGAAACAAGGGATCGAGCCCACCATCTCCGTGGCCGCGAACCCTGCAGCGAAGGGCGCGGATGGCGAAGGCGCATCATAGTGGCAGGCGACCGGCTCAATGTGGGCTCGATGTGGTGAATATCTTGCGAATCGCTCATATTGGCATACACGACACACGTAGGGCGAGGCGTGCCTCGCCCTACCAGAAATGGCCAAATTGTAGGGGCATAGCAGTGTTGCCCCTTGTCCCAGGCGCAACGGGGGGTGATTAGCCGGTTGCCCCCCGAGAGATAAGGCCGCAGGGAAGCGGAGAGCGCGTAGGGGCGGTTCATGAATCGTCCCTACGCGCCTCCGCGGTGAAAGCTTGAAGACCGTCATCGCGGAGAAGGACATCATGCCGAAAACGATGTTCGAGAAGATATGGGACGCCCACGTCGTGGTCCAGGACGAGGGGGCTCCCGCGGTATTGTATATCGATGCGCATCTCATCCACGAAGTGACCTCGCCGCAGGCCTTTACGATCTTGCGGGAGCGCGGCCTGAAGGTGCGACGGCCAGATCGCACCTTCGCCACGACGGATCACGCCATCCCGACGCGCGATCTGGATATCTCCCTCTGGCCCTCCGACGCGGCCAAGCAGGTGGAGACGCTGCGCCGGAACTGCGCCGAGTTCGGCATCACGCTCTATGACATCGAAGGGGAAGATCAGGGGATCGTGCACGTGATCGGCCCGGAGCTGGGCATCACCCAGCCGGGGATGACCATCGTCTGCGGAGATAGCCACACGTCCACGCACGGCGCGTTCGGCGCGCTGGCGTTCGGTATCGGCACCAGCGAGGTGAGCCACGTCCTGGCCACCCAGTGCCTGCTGCAGAGCAAGCCCAAGACCTACGCCATCAACGTGGAGGGGACGCTCGGCCCCGGGATCACGGCCAAGGACATCATCCTGGCGATCATCCGCCAGATCGGCGTGGGCGGCGGCGTGGGACACGTCATCGAATACCGCGGGCCGGTCATCCGCGGCCTGAGCATGGATCAACGGATGACCCTTTGCAACATGTCCATCGAGGCCGGCGCGCGGGCGGGCATGATCGCGCCGGATGAGACGACCTTCGCGTATTTGAAAGGGCGTCCCTTCGCCCCTCAGGGGGACGAGTGGGATCACGCCGTGGCCCGCTGGCGTGAGCTGGTGACGGACGAGGGGGCGGTCTTCGACAGGGAGACGACGATCAACGTGGACGGCCTGGCGCCTATGGTCACCTACGGCACCAACCCGGGTATGGGGATCACCATCGAGGAGCGAATCCCCCGGCCCGAGGACATGGCCGATCCGGAGGACCGACGCATGCTGGAGAAGGCGCTGGATTACATGGGGCTGAAGCCGGGCCAGCCCATCGAAGGCCAGCCCATCGATTACGTGTTCATCGGCTCCTGCACCAACTCCCGCCTGGAGGATCTGCGCATGGCCGCATCCGTGGTGAAAGGACGCAAGGTGGCCCCGAACGTGACGGCACTGGTCGTGCCTGGCTCGAAGCGGATCAAACGGCAGGCCGAAGCCGAGGGGCTGGATCAGATCTTCATCGAGGCGGGATTCCAGTGGCGCAACCCGGGGTGCAGCATGTGTCTGGCCATGAACGAGGATAAGGTCCCAGCCGGGAAGTACTGCGCCAGCACGAGCAACCGGAACTTCGAAGGCCGTCAGGGCAAGGGGGCACGCACGTTCCTGATGAGCCCGCTCATGGCGGCCGCCGCGGCCATAAGTGGGCGGATCGTGGACGTGCGAGATATGATCTGAACACGCACTACGCACTACGCAATACGCAATACGGAATACGCAATATGCAACACATCTCATATTTCGTATTGCGTATTCCGTAATTTTGGGAAGAGGAACCATGGAACCCTTCATCGTACATACCGGCACAGCCGTTCCGCTGCGAGCCGAGAACGTGGACACGGATCAGATCATCCCCGCCCGCTACCTGACGACGGTGACGCGGGAGGGGTTGGGCGAGGGACTGTTCGCGGACTGGCGACGGAACCCGGATGGGAGCCTGAGGGAGGATTTCCCGCTGAACCAGCCCCGATATCAGGGCGCGACCATCCTCATCGCCGGCCCTAACTTCGGGTGTGGAAGCTCCCGTGAGCATGCCCCGTGGGCCATCCTGGACGCCGGCTTTCGGGTGGTCATCGCGCCGCGGTTTGCTGACATCTTCTACAACAACAGCCTGAAGAACGGCCTGCTGCTGGTCACATTGGACCAGGAACAGGTCGAGATGCTGATGAATCTGGTTGAGGAGGAGCCGAGCACGCCCATCACGGTGGATCTGGAGAGACAAGAGGTGAGCCTGCCCGACGGGCAGCGTTTCCACTTCGAGATCGACGGCTATCGCAAGCGCTGCCTGTTGCAAGGGCTGGACGACCTGGGATACCTGCTGTCTAAGGAAGAGGCCATCGCAGCCTACGAGAAGGCGCACAATCTCTGATCTCCATTGCCCAATCTCCTATCCAAGGGGGAAGTCATGAAAGCTCACATCACGGTCCTGCCCGGCGACGGCATCGGTCCCGAGGTCACCGCCGAGGCCGTCAAAGTGCTGGAACATGTAGGCCAGGCATTCGGCCATACGTTTGAGTTCGAAGAGGCCCTGCTGGGCGGCTGTGCCATCGACGCCACTGGCACGGCCCTCCCCGATGAGACCGTCGCCGCCTGCCAGGAGGCGGACGCCGTGCTGTTGGGCGCGGTCGGCGGCCCCAAGTGGGATGACCCCACCGCGAAGGTGCGGCCGGAACAGGGATTATTGGGCATCCGCAAGGCACTGGGGCTGTTCGCCAACCTGCGGCCCGTGAAGCTCTTCCCGGAGCTGCTCCACGCGTCCACGCTGCGCTCCGAGATCCTGCAGGGCGTAGACATTTTAGTCGTGCGAGAGCTAACCGGCGGCATCTACTTCGGGCCGCGGGAGGAGGCTGGCGAGGACGGTGATCGGGCCTACGACACCATGCTGTACACGCGCCCCGAGATCGAGCGGGTGGTGCGATTGGCCGCCCAGGCCGCGCGAGGCCGGCGTAAGCGGCTCACCTCGGTGGACAAGGCCAACGTGCTGGCCTCATCGCGATTGTGGCGCCGGGTGACCAGCGAGATCGTCGAGGCCGAGTTCCCGGACGTTCATTTGGAGCACATCCTGGTGGACGCGGCAGCCATGTATCTGATCCGGCGGCCGGCCGAGCTCGACGTCATCGTCACGGGCAACATGTTCGGCGACATTTTGACGGACGAGGCGTCGATGCTGGTGGGTTCCATGGGAATGCTCCCCTCCGCCTCGTTGGGCGAGGCCACGAACGCGGCCGAGCTGCCTCGCGGCCTGTACGAGCCCATCCACGGCTCCGCGCCGGACATCGCCGGCCAGGGCATCGCCAACCCGTTGGCAGCCATCCTGTCCGCCGCCATGCTGCTGCGCCACTCCCTGGGATTGGAGCGCGAGGCGAAGGCCGTGGAGGACGCCGTGGCGGCCGCGCTGGCTGACGGATATCGCACCGCGGACATCGCGCGGCCGGGCGAGCACGCCGTGGGGACCGAGGAGATGGGAGCTGCCGTTCGAGGGCGGATCCGATGAGCGTGTTACGAGCCGACCTGGCCGACATCCAGGCTCTCATCTTGGATCTGGACGGCACATTATACAACGGGGATGAAGTGATCCCCGGCGCGGTGGAGACGGTACGGACGCTCAAGGAGGCCGGCGTGCCGCTGCGCTTCCTGACGAACACAACCTCGCGCGGCCGCGCCGCGCTGGCGAAGAAGCTGACGCGCATGGGCTTCCAAGTCACCATCGACGAGGTTTACGGCCCCCCATGGGCGGCGGGCGAGTTCCTACGGGAACGGGGTGCGAGCGCCTATCTGCTGGTGCCCGAAGGAGCCCTGGCCGATTTCGAGGGCGTCCCCACGGACGAGACGCGCCCGGATTATGTCGTCGTGGGGGATCTGGGAGACGCGTGGACGTTTCAGAAGCTGAATCATGCGTTCCGGCTGGTGTTAGAGGGGGCCGGGTTGATCGGACTAGGGCGCACCCGCTATTGGCGGGCACCGGATGGCCTGCGGCTGGACGCCGGGCCGTTCATCGCGGCGCTGGAATACGCGACGGGCAAGGCGGCAACCATCATCGGCAAGCCGGAGCCCGCCCTCTTTGAGATCGCGCTGCGTGACCTGGGGCTCCCGGCCGAGCAGGTGGCCATGGTAGGGGACGATGTGGAGGTGGACGTGCGCGGCGCCCAACGCCTCGGCCTTCGCGGCGTGCTGGTACGCACGGGTAAGTTTCGCCAGGCCGACCTAGCCCGAGGGGTCTGGCCTGATCTCATCCTGGATTCCGTGGCCGATCTGCTGGCATAAAACACGGATCTGGAGGAAAGGCCGTTATGTCGAGATCCAACATCATCGCAGAACAGGAGGTGTCCCCGGGCGCCGCTGGCGCCCGCGTCATCGGGGGAACGGTTGCCAGGATCTCGCGAAGCTATCCTCAACCGTTCTGCATCACACGAGACAAGGAGGCACCCGATGACCAAGGTATGGATTTACGATACGACGCTTCGAGATGGAACTCAAGGAGAAGGGGTTAACTTCTCGCTGGCGGATAAGCTGCGCATCGCCCGCCGGCTGGACGCGTTCGGCGTGGATTATATCGAGGGGGGATGGCCAGGATCCAACCCGAAGGACGCGGAGTTCTTCAAAGAGGCGCGCTCGCTCCAATTGAAGCACGCCCGGATAGCAGCCTTTGGCTCCACCCGCCGCGCGGACAAAACCGTGGAGAACGATCCCCAGGTCCAGATGCTGTTGGACGCCCAGACGCCCGTGATCACGATCTTCGGCAAGACCTGGGACCTGCACGTGCGGGATGTGCTGCGCACGACGCTGGAAGAGAACCTCCGCATGATCGAGGAGACAGTGCGCTATCTCAAGGCCCATGGCCGCGAGGTCATCTACGACGCCGAACATTATTTCGACGGCTGGAAGGCGAACCCGGAATATGCGCTGGAGACGTTGCGCGCGGCCGAGGCGGCCGGGGCTGATTGGATCGTGTTATGTGATACCAACGGCGGCTGCCTCCCCTGGGAGATCGAGGATGGGATAAAGGCCGCTCAACAGGCTGTCAGCACGCCGCTGGGCATCCACGCGCACAACGACAGCGGCGTGGCCACGGCGAACTCGCTCGTCGCCGTGCGAGCGGGCTGCACCCACGTGCAGGGAACCATCAATGGATACGGGGAACGGTGTGGGAACGCGGACCTCACCACCCTCATCCCCAACCTGCAGCTCAAGATGGGCTACGAGTGCGTATCGGCTCAACAGCTGGCCGGGCTACGAGATCTCAGCCTGTTCGTCTCCGAGCTGGCGAACCTCAGCCCGGATCCCCATCAGCCGTTTGTGGGACAAAGCGCCTTCGCTCATAAGGGCGGTGCCCACGTGAACGCCATGGTGAAGAACGAGCGGACATATCAGCACATCGATCCCGCGTTGGTGGGGAATCGCAAGCGCGTCTTGGTGAGCGAGCTCTCGGGGAAGGACAACATCGCCGTGAAGCGCAGCGAGTTCGGCCTGGACGGGCTGGATCGGGAAGCCGAGAGGCGGGTCCTGCAACACATCAAGGAATTGGAAAGCCGGGGGTTCGCTTTCGAGAGCGCGGAGGGGAGCGTCGAGCTGTTGTTGCGTCGGGCGCGTCCGGATTATCGCCCGCCCTTCGAGCTCATCGACTACACGGCGACGGTAGAGCATCGACAGGGCCGCGGGCTCATCTCCGAAGCGACGGTGAAAGTGCGGATAGGCGACCAGATCTTCCACACGGCTGCTGAGGGGAACGGGCCCGTCAACGCGCTGGACAAGGCGCTGCGTAAGGCGTTGGAACCCTTCTATCCGCAACTAAAGTCTGTACAGCTCACGGACTACAAGGTTCGCATCCTGGACTCGCAATCGGCGACGGCCGCACAGGTGCGCGTGCTCATCGACTCCACCGATGGCCGACGAAGCTGGGGCACGGTCGGCGCATCCACGAACATCATTGAGGCATCGTGGCAGGCGCTGGCCGATTCAGTAGAATACGCGCTGCTCAATCACGAGGAAAAGGAACGCAAAGCATGCCAGCCATCTCAGATGTGAAAGCTTCACGATCCAACAGACGAACGGGGCACCTCCCCATCACGCTGGAGAGAGGTGCCCCGTTCCATCAGTTAGCTTGTCCGGGATCAAGCCGCCTGTTGCTTCGGCGTGATCGGCTCGATGTCCCGGGGCAACATATCGACCTCCGGGCCGTTGGGCAGCAGGTAGACGCGTACTCGCGTGGCACTCACATCGCGTACCTCCGCCTCACGCCCGGCGAATGGTCGAGCTGGCTTCACCCGGACGCGGTCACCAACGCTGACTCCTAACTCAGCCATCACACACCTCCTCTCGCCTTAACCCCTACACTGGCGTTATAATAGTCAGCGTAGAACATCGGTCAGACAACCGAGGTATGATCGACGTGGTGCCCCTTCAATTCCCAATTATATTGCACAATCATAAGAATCACGCTAGATTCACCACGCATCACGGAACACGTAATGCGTAAAACGTAAGGCGTAATCATCAGGGAGGAACCATGGCTACCCAAGGCAACCGCACAACGAAGCGACGCCCTATGCGATCGGACGTCATCAAGCGCGGCTTTGAGCGAGCGCCCCACCGTTCGCTCCTCAAGGCCACCGGGCTCACCGACGAGGACATGGACAAGCCCTTCATCGCCATCGCCAACTCCTACATCGACATCATCCCCGGACATGTCCACCTAAAGGAGTTCGGCGAAGTAGTACGGCAGGCAGTGCGAGAGGCCGGCGGGGTTCCCTTCATGTTCAACACCATCGGCGTGGATGATGGCATCGCCATGGGACATATGGGCATGAAGTACTCGCTGCCCAGCCGGGAGATCATCGCCGACTCCGTGGAGACCATGGTCGCCGCCCACTGCTTTGACGCGCTCATCTGCATCCCCAACTGCGACAAGATCGTGCCGGGGATGCTGATGGCCGCGATGCGGTTGAACATCCCTACTATCTTTATCTCCGGCGGCCCGATGCGGGCAGGCGTGACGCCCGATGGCAAGGTGGTGGACCTGATCTCGGTCTTCGAGGGGGTGGGCGCTTATAAGGCGGGTAAGATCACCGAGGAAGAGTTGAAAGCGCTGGAGGACTACGGGTGCCCTGGATGCGGCTCATGCTCCGGCATGTTCACCGCCAACTCCATGAACTGCCTGTGCGAGGCCCTGGGGATGGCCCTGCCGGGCAACGGCACCATCTTGGCCGAGGACCCGCGGCGGGAGGAGCTAGCCCGCCAGGCCGCCCATCAGATCATGCGGCTCTGGGAGATGGATCTGAAGCCGCGGGACATCGTAACGATCGAGGCGATCGACAACGCGTTCGCCCTGGACATGGCTATGGGCGGCTCCACCAACACGGTGCTCCACACCCTCGCCATCGCCCACGAGGCGGGGATCCAGTATCCGCTGGAACGGCTAAACGAGTTGAGCGCCCGCATTCCGTGTCTGTGCAAAGTCAGCCCCTCTTCGCATTACCACATCGAGGACGTGGATCGGGCTGGCGGCGTCTCCGCCATTTTATATGAGCTATCCAAGAAGCCGGGTACCTTACACCTGGACTGCATGACGGTGACCGGGAAGACGCTCGGCGAGAACATCGCCGGACACGAGACGAAGGATCCGGAATGCATCCGAACGGTGGAGAACGCCTACAGCCAGGACGGTGGCCTCGCCATCCTGTTCGGGAACCTGGCGCCGGAGGGCGCGGTGATCAAGACCGCCGGGGTGCCGCTGTCCATGATGCAGCACCGCGGCCCGGCCGTGATCTTCAACAGCGAGGAGGAGGCCTCCACGGGCATCCTGAATGGCCAAGTGAAGCCGGGCGATGTGGTGGTCATCCGATACGAGGGCCCTAAGGGCGGGCCAGGGATGCAGGAGATGTTGGGGCCGACCGCGCAGATCGCTGGTATGGGGTTGGCGGAGACCGTGGCGCTCATCACGGACGGGCGGTTTTCCGGCGGATCGCGCGGCTGTGTCATCGGCCATGTGAGCCCGGAGGCCGCGGCTGGCGGCCCTATCGGATTGCTGGAGCCCGGTGATATCATCTCCATCGATATCCCCAATCGCCGGCTGGATGTGGAGCTGAGCGAGGAAGAGCTGGCCAGGCGGCGGAAGCGTTGGGTTCCCGTGGACAAGGGTCCCTTGCCGCCGTATCTGAGCAAATATCGCTCCATGGCCACGTCGGCCAGCCGGGGGGCGATCCTGCAGTGGGAATAGGATATGGAGCTTAAGGGGAAGACGGCCCTCGTCACCGGTGGCGCGCATCGCGTCGGGAAGGCCATCACCCTGGCGCTGGCGCGAGCAGGGGCGAACGTCGTCATCAACTATTACGCTTCGGCCTCGGCCGCCCAGGAGACAGCGGCCGAGGCCCGTTCCCTCGGCGTGGACGCGCTCCCCGTACAGGCCGACATCTCGGACCCGCAGCAGGTCGAGGCCATGGTCTCGGCCGCTAAGGATCGCTTCGGCGCGATCGATATCCTGGTGAACAACGCCTCTCGCTTCGAGAAGACCCCCTTCCCTACCGAGGACATAGAAGCCTGGCATCGAGTGGCCGATATCCTCATCCACGGCTCCTTCTACTGCGCCAACGCCGTCGCCCCCATGATGCTGGAGCGCGGAGAAGGGGTCATAATCAACATCCTCGACACAGCAGCATGGAACCCGTGGCCGGGCTTCGCGGCCCATTGCGTCGGCAAGGCGGCCTTGTGGGCCCTCACCCGGCAACTGGCGCTGGAGCTGGCCCCCGCCGTGCGGGTGAATGCGGTGGCCCCAGGGCCGGTGCTGCCGCCATCCTATCTGACCCCCGCGCAGATCCAACAGATCGCTCACAGGACGCTGCTCGGCCGTTGGGGCACGCCGGAGGATGTGGCGGAGGCCGTCCTCTTCCTCATCCGGGTGGACTACATCACCGGTGAGGTGATCTGGGTCGATGGGGGTGAGCGCTGGGCACGCTATAAACGGGGGACGCTCAACGAGGATCCAGCATATCGCGCAGGCCGTCGCCCAACAGGTTGAACCCGAGCACGGAGAGGGCGATGGCTATGCCAGGGAAGAAGGTCAGCCACCACGCCTGGGCCATGTAGCGGCGCCCGGAGGCCAACAGCAGGCCCCATTCCGGCTGAGGTGGCTGGGCACCCAGGCCGATGAAGCTGAGCCCGCCGCCAGCCAGGAGCATGATCCCCATGCGCAGGGTGCACAATACGATGATCGGCGAGTAGAGGCCGGGCAGGATATGCCGCAGCAACAGGCGGCGGTCCGGCACCCCCACAGCGCGCGCCGCCTCCACGTACAGTTCATGACGGATGGAGAGCGTCGTCCCGCGTACCACGCGATACAACGCGGGCACCTCCATCAAGCCGAGGGCGATCACGGCATTCGTCAGCGAGGGCCCCAACCGCGCCACGACCACGATCGCCATCAGGAGCCCCGGGAACGCCAGCCACACCTCCATCACGCGCGAGAGCACCTGATCGGGCCAGCCGCCATAGTACCCAGCGATCAGCCCCAGGGCCGTGCCGAGCAACGCGGAGATGGCGACGCCGCCCAGTGCCATCCCGGCGGCGATGCGTGCCCCTATCACGATGCGGCTGAAGAGATCCCGGCCAAAGGCATCCGTACCACAGAGATGGGCGCGGCTGGGCGCCTGAAGCCGTGCGCCCACCTTGAACTCATCGGGAGGGTAAGGAGCCAGCCGCGGCCCTAACAGGGCGGCGATGATCAACGGCGCCAGCAAAACCAGCCCAATGATCGCGTTGAGCGGGAGCGAGCGCGCTCGCCTGGCCGCGCGCGGGAGGAAGCCCGCCGCCACATCCCCCCGTGAGGACACGGCTACGCTCTCATGCCAAGGACTCGACTTAACAGCCTGGACCGCCCGCACTCTCATAAGGCCTCGTGGCGCACGCGGGGATCGAGCACCGCATGCAACACATCGACAAGGAAGTTGGTAGCCAGGTAAGCGGTGGCGATGAAGAGGGTGGCACCCACCACGACCGGCTCATCGCGATCGAACACAGCCTGGACGGCCAGCCGGCCCACCCCCGGCCAGCCGAAGATGGTCTCCACGATGAACGCGCCACCCAGGAGGCGGCCGAGCTGCAACCCGAGCAACGCGATCACCGGGATCATGCCGTTGCGAAGCACATAGTGCAGGAACACGTGTCCTCTGCGCAGTCCCTTCGCGTGCCCGGTACGCACATAGTCCGCCGAACGTACCTCCAAGATGCTGGATCGCAGGAGGCGCGCCAACACAGCCGCGCTGGGCAACGCCAGACTGATGGCCGGCAGGATTAGATGATCTAGCCCGCCGGCCCCCATCACGGGCAGCCACCCCAACTTCATTGAGAAGACGAAGATAAGCAGCAACGCCAGCCAGAAATTCGGGAGGGAGAGCCCCAATAGGACGCCCCCCATGACCGCCACATCCACCCAGGATCCCGGGCGGGAGGACGCGACCATAGCCGCCGACGTTCCCAGGATCAGGGCCAACCCCATGGCCGCTCCCGCCAGGGCAAGGGTATAGGGCAGGCGCTCCGCGATGAGCCCGGCCACCGGTCGATCGGTCATCACGGAGCGCCCCAGGTCGCCATGTAAGATCACGCCGGCCAGAAAGCGCCCATAGCGGACGATCGGGTTGGCGTCCAGCCCCAAGGCCCGCTGCAATGCGGCCTTCTCCTCCGCCGAGGCGCTATCGCCCACGAGCACGTCCACGGCGTCCCCCGGCGCCGCCTCCAGCGCGGTGAAGACGAAGAAGCTGACGATGAGCAGGACGAACAACCCGCCCGCCAGCCGGCGGATCACGTACTTCAGCAACCGATCACTCCTCTACGACATAGACGTCGTTCATGAGGACCCGCCCCATGGAGACGACCTTGGCCCCGCGGATCCGCGGGCCAAAGGCGATGTAAGCCTCCGGGACGTACAACGGCTGCCAAGGCGCTTCCCGCATGATGATCTTCTGCGCCTTGATGTAGATGCGCTCGCGGGCCTCCGGATCCATCTCGCGGAGGCCCTGCTCCAACAAGGCATCCACCTCCGGATTGCTGTAGCCGACGCGGTTGGTGCTGCCGATGCGCGATGAGGAGAAGGCGATGTTCAAGGCGTCGGCATCGGTCCACCCATAGCGCCACAACAGCAGATCGAAGTCCCCCTCCGCCGTACGCTTTCTCACCGCGGCCGACTCCAACTGCTGGATCTCGACCGGGATGCCCAAGGCCTTCAACTGGCTCTGGATCACCGTGGCAACGGCCTCGTTGGGCGCCCGCGTCGAGGTCAACAGCACGGCGGTCAGCGGCTCCCCATCACGCGTCCAGGTGCCATCCTCGGATCGAACGAAGCCCGCCTCCTGCAAGAGCGCCTCGGCCTGCTCCAGGTCGTAGCCGTACTCATACTCCTGAAGCGCGGGATCGAAACCGGGGAGCCCTGGCGGTAGAGGGGCGAACGCCGGAGTCCCCCGCCCGTCCAGCGCGATCTCGATGATCTCCGCCTTGTTGATGGCGTGAGAGAGCGCCCGCCGCACCAACGGATCATCGAACGGAGGCTTCCGACAGTTGAACCCGAGGTAGACCAGCTCGAACAGGGTCGCCCGTTCCAGGCGGATGTTCGGATCCTCCTCCAACATGGCGATGTGGGCGGGATCGTTGACGAACAGGATGTCCACCTCGCCCGCCTGTAGGGCGGCGATCTGCGTCGTGGACTCCGGGATCACCTTGAACACGAACTCATCGATGTAAGGCGGCCCGGGGTTCTCGACGTCAGGCGGCGGCCAGGCATAATCGGGGTTGGGCACCAGCGTCACCTGCACGCCCGGCTCCCAGGATGCCAGCTTGAACGGCCCAGTACCGACGGGATGCTGCCCATACGCATCTCCCGCCGCCTCCACGGCCGAGGGGCTCAAGATGCCGGCGTAAGGCTGGGAGATCGTGGTGAAGAACATGGCATAGGGGCGCTCGAAGCGGAAGCGCACCGTCAGATCGTCCACGGCCTCCACGGCGCTGATCGCCCGGACGCCGCCGTAGATAGGCGAGCGACGCCCCTGAGCCTTCAGCCGCTCGAAGGTGAACACCACCGCCTCGGCGTTAAGGGGCGATCCATCATGGAACGTGACCCCGCTACGCAGGGTCATGGTGATGGTCAGCCCGTCCGGTGCCACCTTCCACGATTCGGCCAGGTAGGGATGGAAGGTATTGTCAGGCGCCCGATACACCAGGGAGTCGTACAGATAGGGCAACATCAGGTTGGCCCCGGCGCTGGGCGGCCCGTGCGGGTCCAGCGAGCGCGGCTCGGATGTGATCGCTCGCGTGACCACACCTCCTCGCCGCGGGCCGACGGCCGTCGGCTCCGGCGATACCAGCTCCTCAGCCGCTGGCGAAGGCGTCGCGACGATCGGCGCGCAGCCGGTTACCAACAGAGCCACCAGCAACACGACGCTGAGAGACAGAGCGATCCTGTGGTTCACTGATCTCCTCCTCCAATTAGTTCACGCATCACGGCGCGCGCGGCCTCCTGCCCCTGACGCACACAATCCGGGATGCCCACGCCGCGGTACGCGCTTCCCGTAAGATGCAACCCCGGCGGACATAGCGCCTCTAACCGAGCGACGCGGTCCAGATGCCCCACATCGTACTGCGGATTCGCCCGATGCCAGCGATAGATACGGGTGAGCACCGGCTGCGCCGTGATCCCCATGATCTCCCGCAGCTCCTCCTGTACCACGCGCCGCAACGCATCGTCGGGCAGCTCCATCATCTCCGGGCGGCGAGAGCCGCCGAAGAAGACACGCAGCAACACATGCCCCTCCGGCGCTCGATGGGCGAACTTGATCGAGGTCCAGGTACAGGCGTTGATGCGCCGCCCCTCGCTCTTGGGGATCACGAACCCGAAGCCGTCCAATGGGTGCTCGATCTCCTCCTGACGATAGGCCAAAGAAAGGGTGCCCGTGGACACATAGCGGATAGTTTCAAGCCCGGCCGCTAAGTCGGGTGCCCAGTGAGCGACCAGCGACGCCGCCACGTACGCAGGCACAGCCAAGACCACCGCATCGGCCGCCAGCACCTCTCCATCGGCCAGGTGCACACGATAGGGCGGCGTGCTTGAAGGCTCATATGTGATGGCCTCCGCTCGCCGCCCGACGATGAGCGCGGCCGGATCCAGCGCCCTCTCCAGGGCGTTCACCAGCTCGGCCATGCCGCCGCGAAGGGTAAGGAAGACGCTGGCAGCCCGCCCGTTAGAGGGCGAAGGTGGCCGATGGCGCCGCGCGGCCAGCATCCCCCGGATCAGACTGCCGTATCGCTCCTCCAGCGCCCGAAAACGGGGGAACGTCGCCAGGATGCTCTGGCGATCCGACTCGGCGTTGTGGATGCCGGACATCAATGGCTCGGCGATCTTGTCCAGGGCTTCGGAGCCCAACCGCCGCCGGATGAAATCGGCCAGCGTCTCATCTCGCCCATCCCGCCGCGGCGGGATGAACAGGTCCATGGCCATGCGCAATTTGCCCAGAGGGGAGATCAACGGGGATAGGACGAACGGCATGAACTTCGTCGGCACGATGAGCATGACACCATCGGGCAGGGGTACGAGCCGTCCCTTCTGGAGGACGAACACACTATGTCGCTCATCGTTGGTCCCCATCAGCCGATCGCCCAGGCCAAGCTCGCGCGCCAGCTGCGCAGCCCACGGCTTCTGGGCCAGGAAGCTATCCGGCCCCCCTTCGATGATGAAACCCTCAACGTGATCCGTGCAAATCTTGCCACCCAATCGGCCTGTCCCTTCAACCAGCCTGTATGAGACAGGCCGACGCGCCTCTTCGGCCTCCTTCTGCAGGTAGTAAGCCGTGCTCAACCCAGCGATGCCACCGCCAATGATCACGACGTGGGGGATACGAGGTGACACGGTCATGAACTCTCCTCTTCACATCCGCCGTCGAGCGCTGACCATACGAGATCCGCCAGCGCGGCGACGAGCGATGGATGATCATTGAGCATGGGAGCGCGCTCGATGTGAGCGCCGTGCGCCTCGGCGATCTGGCGCACCTTGATGTCAATGTCGTAAAGCACCTCGACGTGCTCCGCGACGAACCCGATCGGGGCGATGAGCAGATGACGCTTGCCCAGGTTCGCCAGCCGGATAACCACGTCCTCCACCTGAGGGCCCAGCCAGGGGACGCCTGTCCTGGGCGCGCTCTGATAGCAAAGCAGCCATCGATCCGGCGTGAGCGCCAGCCGATCGGCCAGCGCCCGTGCCGTCTGTCTCAACTGGGCGTCGTATGGATCACCCTGTGCCAGGATGGCGGCAGGCAGGCTGTGAGCGGTAAAGAGCACCCTTACGCCGTCGCGGTCGGCCGTAGGAAACCGATCGAAAGCCCAGCGCATGCACTCCGCCACACCTTCCAGATAACGTGGCTGCAGATGCCAGTTGGGCACGAAGTGCACGACCACATTCTCCCCGGTGGCCGCGATGGCCTCCTCTAGGCGCCGATGGTAGACGCCGACGCTCATGGCGCTGTAATGGGGCGTCATGCAGATGCCCACGATGCACCGGATGCCCCGATCGCATACCATATACCTAACTACATCGCGGATGTAGGGATGCCAATGACACATGCCGACGAAGACGGGGAGGCCTACCATCTGCTGCAGTCGCATCGCCACACGCTCGGTGATCTCCCGCAGCGGCGAGCGGCCGCCGATCAGCCGATAGCGCTCGCGAACCTCCTCGATCAACGCCGGCGGTGTCTTACGGCCCCCGCGGACGTTTCGCAGATAGGGCTCGATATCATCCAGCGACTCAGGGCCGCCGTACGCCATCAACAACACGGCCGTGCGGATACCAGATGTTCCGTCCACAGTCCCCTTTGAGGAAGACAAAACAATCTCTACATCCTGACCGCTCATTTCACCTGCCTGCTGGAGGCTTGAGCTGGCAGCCCACGGCCCCACGGAGCAGGTAAGCTGTGATAGGAGCAGGTTTGAGCCCCGGCCCCCTACAGGGATGGGTGTCCCTCCGAACCACTTGAGGAGACAAGAGCATGCTTCCATAAATCGCTTCGCTCATATTGATGTAGACGACACACAGCGGTGACTGCGTTCTATATCGCCATATTTCGCTAGGGTAGGGGCGACCAGCCGGTCGCCCCTATATTATTGTAAAGCTTGGTTCATAATATCTCTGTCGTGTATGCCAATATGAGCGATTATCTCAGTGATTTCTCCTCGGCCGGCGCTGATGCCGCTCGGCCCTGCCTGGGGACGTAAGTGCAGAACGGTTCCTCTCCCAGATACTCCATGGTCATACCATACGCCCGGGCGCGGCATCCCCCGCATATCTTCTTGAATTCACACAATCCGCACTTCCCTGTCAACTGCTCGGGGTCCCGTAGCTGGGCGAATAAGGGCGACCGCTCCCATATCTCCTGGAAGGGCTGCTGGCGGATATCACCGGCCTTCAACGGGAGGTAACCACAGGGGAAGACTTCGCCGCGATGGCTGACGAAACAGACGCCGGTGCCAGCCAGGCAACCTTTGGTCATCGCATGCATCGCCGAGGGGCCACCGGGATGCCCCCGCTTCCCATCGCTCCCGGCGTGCACCTGGCGATGGTGGCTGGCCGGACGCTCACGGACGATACCACGTCGTCGCTCCTCGGCCTGCCGCTGCCGCACGATGCGGAAGTAGTGCGGCGCGCATGTCGCCTTCAGCTCGATACGGCCTGCTGTCTCTATCTCCATGTCATACAGCCAGTGGAGCACCCGCTCGTATTCCTCGGCCGAGATCTGCTGCTCGTCCGCGATCTCCACGCCACAGCCCACGGGAACGAGCAGGAAGAGATGCAGGGCGGCGGCACCCAGATCCAACGCCATCTGGAGGGTCTCGGGCATCAGGTGGACATTATGACGGGCGACGGTAGTGTTGATCTGATACGGGATACCCACCTCTCGAAGATACCGGATCCCAGTGATAGCCCGCTCATAGGCACCGGGGCCGCGAAACGTATCATGTGTCGGCGCGTCGGGCCCATCGAAGCTGACGCTGACGCGGCGGATGCCGGCCTCCCGGATACGACGGGCGATCTCCGCATCAATGAGCGTTCCATTGGTGGCCAGAGCCACGATCAGCCCCGCGTCCGTGGCGTGGCGCGCGATATCGAAGATATCTGGACGGAACAGGGGCTCCCCACCAGAGAGTATGAAGATGGGACGCGCGAAGGCAGCGATCTGGTCAATAAGATGCAGCGCCTCCTGGGTCGTCAGATCCTGCGGGATGAGCTGGTCAGCCACGGTGATACGTCGGCAGTGGATACACGAGAGGTTACAGCCAGCCGTAGTCTCCCAGAAGATCAGCCGAGGCGGTGGATAAGGTAAAGAACGCACTTTGCACTCCTTCTACATCCCCATGAAATGGACCCTATCTCTAGCACCACATCAAGGGGGAACCTACAAAATCAACAAACCCTCTCCAAAAGAAGAGGCTATTTCCCTTCATAGCCTCTCTCTCGTCTCACCAGACGATCGATGAACGGCGATCTTCATAGCCGGTCAGGACGGACCGCATCAATTTCTGGAAGAACTCCGTCAACTCCCTGTGGAGACGCAGATGCTCAGCGTCCACCGGAGCCTGCTCGGGATCCATGGGCACGAGCACGGATTCTATAGCATTACAGCAAAGCCAGAACCCTTCAATGGTCTCCGCGGCGCTCATGCCATACTCCGCGCAGAGGCCTCCCTGTTCATAGGCGATGGCCATGGCCTGCTTCAACACATCGCCATTGCCGTTACGTCGGGCCAGGTATTGCACCGCCAACGTGAGGAGCTGGCGACCATAGCGCCGATGCGCCTGTCGAAAATCCTCCGAGAGACGCTGATACCACTCCGTAGCCTGCATGGGCTGCTGTGTGAGAGCCTGTCGGGTGGTCGTCAATGCCGTCTCTACAGGAGGTAGGGACGCCTTGGGAGTTAGACCGGCCGCGATATTTCGCCGTAGCTCGCGGACATCCTCATAAGCAAAACGGCGATGCCCCCCTGGGGTCCGGAAACAACGGATAATGCCGCGGTCCGCCCAGTAACGCAGCGTGGAAGGGGCAACACCTAGTAGTCGAGATGCCTGTCCCAGGCTAAGCCACTGAGGGGCATCCATACGTAGTACTCCCTATCGAGGTAGAACTTACAAAATCAACAGGATCATCATACCTGATAAGTGAATAATTTGTCAAGTATGAAGACATTCATTAGGGCTTTTCAAATTTCTCCTACTCTGCACTCTCTGCGTCTCCGCGGTGGGATATAGCTTGGGAATGCCATTTTGCGGGCGCTATCGGTGTGTGTTAAACTATTTGGGTATCTCGAAATCCGGCAAACCAGGGCTGGGGTGCATGTCATGAGACTTGGGTGGACATCCACACAGTGGGAGGGCGCTCTCTCCATTATCCTTGCGACGTTGATCATCCTGCTGAGCTGGCCCGGTCAGCCAGCGCAGGCGCAGCAGGCGGTCATCACGTCCCCACAGCCGTTCAGCGTCGTGCGGGGTCGCGTCACGATCGAGGGCACCGCGGTCCACCCCAACTTCCAACGTTACGAGCTGTACTATAGCCCGGAACCCGCCCGAGACGACACGTGGGTCTTCATCGGCGAAGCGCACTACAACCAGGTCGCCAACGGCTTCCTGGGCACGTGGGAGACGCGAGGGCTGCCCGATGGGTTGTATAGCCTGCGGCTGCGGGTGGTGCGCCAGGACGCCAACTACGACGAGTACATCGTGCGCGGGCTACAGGTCGCCAACACCCAGCCCACCGACACGCCGACGCCCGCGGCCACACCCACGCCCACGGTGACGCCGACGCCCTTACCGCCGACGCCGACGGTGATCGTGATGGCGCCGGTCCTGGACACGCCGACGCCAGAAGCTGGCGCGACGCCTACTCCGGTCGCCATTGCCCGTGCGTCACAGCCGGCTCAACCGTCATCGGAGCAGGCGCAGCCCGGCGTTCTCAGTCTGCGAGGCATGATCAATGCCTTCTGGACGGGCGCCAAATGGTCATTGATCGTCTTCGCCAGCGTGGGCGCTTTCTTCGGACTGAAATGGCTCATCGTCTGGATCTGGCAACAGCTCACGCAGCATAACACGTAACAAGTAAAACGTAAGGCGTAAAACGTAGAACGTAGGCCATGAACGATGAAAATCTGAAAATGATCGTGGGCCTGGGCAATCCAGGGCCGCGCTACGAGCGCAACCGTCACAACGTCGGCTTTCAATGCGTGGATCTCCTGGCGGAGAAGCATGGGCTCCGCTTCGATCGCCAGCGAGATCACGCACAACTGGCGTTGGGACGTATCGAGGACCAACGAGTGATCCTGGTCAAGCCGATGACCTTCATGAACGTCGTCGGGCCAGCCGTGGTCGCCGTGGCCCGGTTCTACAAGATCGCGCCAGAGGACATGCTGGTCGTGTATGATGACCTCGACCTGCCGCTGGGGCGCATCCGCCTGCGCCCTCGGGGAGGATCCGGTGGACACAACGGCATGAAATCGATCATCCAACATCTGGGCACCCAGGAGTTCCCCCGGCTGAGGATCGGCATCGGTCGGCCCCCCGGGCGCATGGATCCGGCCGACTACGTATTGCAGGACTTCTCGCCCGAGCAGGAAGAGATCATGGTCCAGGTGCGAGACCGGGCAGTCCAAGCCATCGAATACTGGCTGGAGCACGATATCACCCAGGCCATGAACGTCTTCAACAGCATGATCATCGGCGAGTCGCCGATGGTAACCTCCCCTGATCGCGCCGATGCGGGCGCGAGGGGTTGATCAACGCGCGACATCTGGCATGAACTTAAGCGGATTATTGAGCTTCCTCTATCAGATTCACCCCTTCACCTTGCTGGTGGAGGGCATTCGCCTGAACGAGGCACCCCCGGGGCCGCTCTCGATCCCGGAGGCCGCGCGCGCACACCTGACGGCAGGGCTGGCCACCACCCTGGAACGCCCCGTGTTGATCGTCACCGCCCGCTCAGACGTGGCCGGCCTCTACGTCGAACAGCTACGTGTGTGGATGCCAGATCCCGAGGCCATCTTCTGGCTGGCCGACGTCGACGCGCTTCCCTATGAGCGAGTGCCCTGGTCCCGGGAGCCCCGACAAATGCGCCTGGCCGCGCTGGTCGCCCTGGCGCAGGCCCACCTGCCGGCACTGCGATCGGCCAGCGGCTGGGCCTTCCCTCCGGTCATCGTCGCCTCCGCCCGAGCGCTGATGCAGATGACGATCCCAGCCCGGGAGCTGCGGGCCACACTTCGCCCGTTGCGCCGTGGCCAGATCATCGACTTAAGCGCGCTGCTGGATACCTGGGTGGGCCTGGGGTATCAATCGGCGGCCGTGGTGGATGAGCCAGGGGTCTTCAGCCGTCGTGGGGGCATCATCGATATCTGGCCTCCCAACCTTCCCTGGCCGGTGCGCATCGAGCTGTTCGGCGATGAGATCGATAGCCTGCGATCCTTCGATCCGTCAACCCAGCGCACTCGCGAACATATAGAGGCCGTGTTGATTGGGCCCGCCACGGAGGCGCTGCCCCGATTCGGGTCAAAGGCGCGAGATCGGCTCTCCGAACTCGACCTGGAGCCCTGTCACCCGCCGGCCCGGATGGAATATGAGAAGGAGATCGATCAGCTCCTAGCGGGTACGGGCTTCCGCGGCATCGAGTGGTACCTGCCCTATCTCTACTCACAGCCGGCCTCGATACTACACCACCTGCCCGGAGACGCGCTGCTCATCCTGGACGACGCGGCCGAGATCGCGTCCACTGTCGCCGACCTGGAGGGTCAGGCGGAGCAACTGCGCGAGGATCTCTTTAGGACGGGCGAGTTGCCCGCCAACGTTCGACGGCCATACTTCCGTTGGGAGGAGCTTCTCCCGCTGATCGAGGAGCGCTCCCCCCTCGTGCTGGGATACGGGGGGCTCGATGGCCGTCCCGTCGCCCGCTCCTCGCCGCTGGCGCGCGCCTTCGCGCCCGGTCCACGCTACGGGGGTCGCGTCCGCCAGATCGTACAGGAGATCGAAACCCAACGCCACGCGGGCGGGCGCCTGGTGCTGGTCACGCGGCAGGCCGCCCGCCTGACCAACCTGCTATCCGAGGCCAACGCGCCGGTTACACAGACGGAGGAGCTTCGCGAACCTCCACGGGAGGGGACCATCACCGTCGTCTCTGGCCAACTGCCGGAGGGATGGCTATTGCGTCCAGAGCGGGCGCAACCCACCAGGGAAGGAGACGACAGCCGCGGCCGTGATAGTTCCGTTCCATTGTTGTCCTTCCTGACGGACGCGGAGCTATTCGGCTGGAGCAAACCCCAGATACGTCGCCGATCGCGCGTGCGCACCGTTGCTCCCGAGGCCTTCTTCGCGGATGTGCAGCCAGGGGACTACGTGGTCCACATCGAGCACGGCATCGGCATCTTTCGCGGCCTGGTTAAGATGGAGGTCGATGGCACCCCGCGCGAGTATCTGCAGATTGACTACGCGCAGGGCGACCGGCTCTATGTGCCCGTGCATCAGGCGGATCGGCTGAGCCGCTACGTCGGCCCGGGGAACGCGCCGCCCGTTCTGAACCGGCTGGGCACGGCCGATTGGAATATCGTCAAACAACGGGCCAAAAAGGCGGTCGCGGATATCGCCGAGGACCTGCTCAAGCTCTACGCCCAGCGCGAACTGGTGCCGGGCCATGCCTTCAGCGAGGACACGCCATGGCAGCGGGAGCTGGAGGCCTCCTTCCCGTATGTAGAGACGGAGGATCAGCTCGTCGCCATCGAGGCGGTGAAGCATGACATGGAACAGCCCCGCCCCATGGACCGACTGATCTGCGGCGACGTGGGATACGGAAAGACGGAGGTCGCGCTGCGCGCCGCGTTCAAGGCGGTGATGGACGGCAAACAGGTCGCCGTGCTCGTGCCGACAACGGTGTTGGCCCAACAGCACTATGAGACCTTCGTCGAGCGTCTGCGTCCCTTCCCCGTGAACGTGGAGATGTTGTCCCGTTTCCGCTCTCGCGCGGAGCAGCGCAGGGTCCTGGAGGGACTGGCCAACGGGACAGTGGACATCGTCATCGGCACCCACCGCCTGCTCTCCAAGGATGTCGTGTTCAAGGACCTGGGGCTGGTCATCGTGGACGAGGAGCAACGCTTCGGCGTAGCCCAAAAAGAGCGACTCAAACAGCTTCGCACCGAGGTTGACGTGCTGACGCTGACGGCGACGCCCATCCCGCGCACGCTGCATATGTCGCTTACGGGCATCCGGGACCTGAGCACGATCGACACGCCGCCGGAGGAGCGACTCCCCATCCGCACCATGCTAGCGGAGTACGACGAATCGCTCATCCGCCAGGCGATCCTGCGCGAGCTGGATCGCGGCGGCCAAGTCTTCTTCGTGCACAATCGCGTCCAGGGGATCACGCAGATCGCCCGTCGTCTGGAGCAACTGGTGCCCGAGGCGCGCTTCGCCATCGCCCACGGGCAGATGCCGGAGCGCGAGCTGGAGCGAGTTATGATGCAGTTCGCCAAAGGCGAGATCGACGTGTTGGTCTGTACCAACATCATCGAGAGCGGGCTGGATATCCCCAACGCGAACACGATCATCATCAACAGGGCGGATCAATTCGGCTTGGCACAGTTGTATCAGTTGCGCGGCCGCGTGGGGCGCGGCGCCGTGCGGGCTTACGCCTATCTCCTCTACGACAAGGGCAAGAAGTTGAGCCCGGAGGCCCGACGGCGGCTGGAGACCATCGTGGAGGCCAGCGAGCTGGGCGCGGGCTTCCAGGTGGCTATGCGCGATCTGGAGCTACGGGGCGCGGGCGAGCTGCTCGGCGTCCGACAGCATGGACATATCGCAGCGGTCGGCTTTGACCTCTATTGCCGTCTCCTCGCTCAGGCTATCCAGGAGGCCAAGGAGCGGATGGCGCGCGGCGAGGAGGCTCGTTCCGATGGCGATAAGGCTCCGCCTCTCCTGGAGGACCCCATCGCGCCGACCGTCTCGCTCGACCTGCCGCTGCCCAGCGCTATCCCGGAGAGCTACGTGCCCGACAGCGGGCTGCGCCTGCAGCTCTATCGTCGCATGGCCGGGCTGACCTCCGTGCGTCAGGTCGAGGAGATGGAGCGGGAGCTGGTGGATCGCTTCGGAACTATCCCGCCAGAGGTCCAGAACCTGCTCTACCAGATCCGGGTGAAGATCCTGGCGGTGAACGCCGGGATCCAGGCGATCGCCCGGGAGGGAGGGCAGTTGGTCCTCCGCTCGGAGGCGCTAGAACGGGTGAACCGGGATGCGTTGCAGCGCCGGCTGGGGCAGCGTGCCCGGGTGGAACGCCGCGCTATATGGATCCCCATGCGGGAGAACTGGCAGACGGAGTTGATCCGTGTCCTGGAGCTATTGAACATGTGATGGCTAAGTGGTGGTTGCGG
>DUEN01000160.1 GCA_011176545.1 Caldilineae bacterium
CGGCTGATGTCCACCAACCGGGATGCCCGGCGGACGCCTCGTTCCAGTTCAAGGATCAGGTCTGTGCCGCCGGCCACGATGCGCGCCTCCGGACCGTGGTCGGCTAGCAGGCGTAAGGCCTCTGACAACGCAACAGGTGTGTGATAGCTACGCCATAGTGTCATGGAAACTTTCCCCCGTCCAGATGCACCTACGAGAGCCTCACAGGCTGCCCGGACGCCATCGACCAGTACGTCGCCAGGGTAGTCTCCGGGGGCCTGCGCTGCGACCACTCTGGTGATGGGCTCCTCCCCCGTTCAGACCGATCGGGGAAAATGTTCGGTCTCCGGGACAAAGGCGTCCACCGGCAACATGTAGATCTCATGCTGCGCGAGCGCCCCTTCAGGGAGGAAACATCCCGCTTGCTGAACAAGCGGATAGTGCGGCTATTCTGCACCGACTAATTTCAGAGACGAGCTTATTATACCAGGTCGGGTCCCAACAGGAAATAGGAGGAAGACAGACGGAGGGCTTTTCATGAGGCGTTTATCTATCCGGTGGCGTCACCTTCTTTTGTTCTGCACACGGTTGGCATAGCCGCCTCTTGTCGATGGTTACCAAATGGGAGGCAGCAACCGGCTCGCCACAGCGGTCGCACGGGATGAGGGCAGAGGTAGTGGGCTCATCGGGCCATTCCACCGCCACCCGTCGGGCGCTGAAAAGGACTTCGTCAGGGAGCTTCAGGAGCGTGGAGATGCGCTCATCCAGCAAGGCCTGGTAGCGAGCCGTCTCCAGCATGGTCGCCCGACCAGCCTTGATTTTCTCCTCTAGGGCCAGGAAATCCGGGTCTGGGGGTAGGGCCTCAGGTCTGAGGGTCAGGCGAAGCCCGACGCCTTCGCCGCAGACGAAGGTGTAAACGTGCTTGCCATAGTCGCGCACGACCAGCCGCCCATTACCTACCGTGCAGCCAGTGAGTCGCTGCACCGCATCCACCGCCGAGCAGGCGCTCTCGACGATGACGCGCAAACCCGGCGACCAGAGCAACTCTAGCTCCAGGTGCCTCAGGGCATACTGGCAAGCTCGGTAGCCGATGGCCAAGTCAGGACAAAGGTGACCGTGAAAATCGGCTGCCCGCTTGAGCTTCATATCAACCAGCATCCTGTCCTCTCCTTCCTCTTCCACGCGAAAGTGAAGCACCCACTGCCCACGGTGCAAGTGGCCCTTTCCTGGCTCTTTCCACAGATCCAGGTAGAGCGCATAAACCCCTGCCTGGGTGCGCACCAGGTAGAGTACCGAGGGATCATCAGGCGACTCCTGGAAGGAGCCGATAAGTTCCATTACCTTATAATAGCGGCCCCGGTGGCGGAAACCGAGGGGCATTTGCAGCGCGTTGTCGTAGTCAACCGCCACGATCTCCTGTATCGGTTCCACATTGTCAGCATTAATCTGCCGGAAGATAGCTTCCCTGGTCAGCATGGCCGCTCCCCCACTCTTTTGCTCTCCCGGCAAGCCAGCACCACATAGCGGTCGGGCTCGTCTCGCACCTCCACCTTCCCCAACCCTGCCTCCTGCAGCAGGCACAACATCTCCTGCTCGTCGGGGATAGTATCGGCGGCGACGACGCCTCCGACGGAGCGATGAAACTCGTTTATTGCCTGGCGGCTATTGGTGTGGCAGATAACCAGCCGCCCCCCGGCCCGCCCTTCGGCAGGCTCGGGACTGCGCAGTACCCGGCATATCTCGGCCAGGGCACGGGCCTTATCCGGGAAGTGTGGGAAGACGGCGTTGCAGATCACCCAGTCGAACATCCCATCCGGCAGGGGGATATGCTCAGCGTCGCCCTGCACGCACTCAACGGGATACCCCTTGGCCCGGGCCCGCCGCAGCATCTCGCTCGAAATATCCAGGCCCACGATCCGCCCTGCCCCATTCATTGTCTCCAGGAGGATGGGGAAAAGCACTCCGGTGCCGCATCCTACGTCCAGCACCGTCGCCCCCGGCCTGACGCCTAGCCCGGCTACGATCTCCCGTAGCCGGGTGCGGGTCTCCTCCACCTCTTGCGCATCCCAATTGGCTGCCGCTTGATCGAAGAACTGCCGGTGGTTCATCGGCCTACCTCCCTTCCTGGGCATCGTCAATCGGGGCCAGGGGCAAAACCTGGAGGGTCCCGGTTGCCGGATGTCGACAGATTTCTGCCTCTACCCGGTAGACCCGGCGGATGTTGGCCGGTGTCAGCACTTCCTCCGGTGTGCCCAGGGCATAAACTTGTCCTTTCTCCAACATCAACAACCGGTCACAGTAGCGGGCTGCCAGGTTGAGGTCGTGGGAGGTCATCACGGTGACCAGCCCGCGCTCGTTCGTCAGCCGTCGCACCAACTCCAGCACCTCCAGTTGGTGATTGATGTCCAGGTGGGACGTGGGCTCGTCCAGAAGAAGTATGCGGGGTTCCTGAGCTAGGGCGCGGGCGATGATCACCCGCTGTCGCTCACCCCCGCTCAGTCCGGTGATCGGCCTGGCGGCCAGGTGAAGGGTGTTCGTCTGCCGCAGCGATTCTTTCACGATGGCGATATCCCGCTCACTGGCTACGCCCAAAATCCCCTGATGGGGATGACGGCCCATCATCACCACTTCCAGAACTGTAAAAGGGAACGTGATGGCCGTGTTTTGGGGCACCAGGCCCATCTGGCGGGCGAGCTCCTGTCGGCTCCAGTGAGCCACATCATGGCCGTCCACAAGCACGGCCCCGGCCAGGGGCGACAGCGTCCGGTTGAGACAGCGCAGGAGTGTGGTCTTCCCAGAGCCATTGGGGCCGATGATGCCCAGCAGCTCGCCCCCTGCTATCTCAAAGGTAACCTTTTCCAGGGCCGGGATGCTGTTGTAGCGAAAGCTGAGCCCCCGAATCTCCAGCTTCATGGTCACCACTCCAATGTCTGCTTGCGACGGCGCAGCAGGTAGACGAAGAATGGTGCCCCCAGAAGGGCTGTGATAATCCCCACTGGTATCTCCGTCGGCTGGATGACCGCCCGGGCCAGGGTGTCGGTGCAGACCAGGAGCAGGGCTCCCACCAGCCATGAAGCGGGCAACAGCAGCCGATGCTCAGGCCCCACCAGGGTGCGCATCAGGTGAGGGACGATGAGGCCCACGAAGCCAATGACTCCGCTGCCGCAGACGGCAGCAGCGGTAATCAGCGAGGCCAGGGCCAGGGCGATTTTCTTCACCCGCTCTGTGTTCACCCCCAGGGCCTGGGCCTGCTCATCGCCCAGGAGCAGTAGGTCCAGGTCACGGCTGAGCAGGAAAATGCCCGTTGTCCCCAGCGAGACGAGGGGCAAGGCGATGAGCACTTTGTCCCAGTCACTGGCCCAAAGCCCTCCCATCAGCCAGAAGACGATCCCGGCCAGCTTCTCGCCGGCGATGTAGAGCATGAAAGAGACCAGGGCCGAGAAGAAGGAGCCGGTAGCCAGCCCGGCCAGTAGCAAAGTCTCCATCGGCACCCCACCCCGCACGCTGGCGATGCGGTAGACGACGAAGACCGTCAACACGGCGAAAAGGAAGGCCAGGGCGGGCAGGGCGTAGAAAGGCCATTCCAGTACAATGGCCAAGGCCGCGCCGAAGGCCGCTCCGGAGGCAAGGCCAAGGGTATAAGGGCTGGCCATCGGGTTGCGGAATAGCCCCTGCATTGTGCAACCGGAGGTAGCCAGGGCTGCACCGACCAGCACCCCCAGTAGGATCCGTGGCCAGCGCACGTCTATTACGATGATTTCATGGGTGTGAGGCCAGGTGACGGGGATGCCCGCCCAAAGACGGTGGGGCAACAGGCAATGCATGAGGCGATACAGCGAAATGCGCAGCACCATCCCCGTAGGAATAGCCACAGGGCCTGTTTGGATGGCCCAGAGCACAGCCAGCCCCAGCCCTAGAGCTAGAACAACGAGAATTAACGCCCGTCTCCGTCGCTGCTCGGCATGCAGCTTCTCTACCTGATCCATCGTTCGCCGTTCGCTTCTCACGCTACCCGCACGCTCTGGTAGCGCACATCCCGTTCCCGTAGGTGAAGCAAGTCGTCCTGGGTCAGGGCGGAGAAGGTCACGTGGGCCAGGTAGCGCCGGGCAACATCTGCCGCCTCCTCAACCTCCTCCCGCGTCGGGGCACGCCAGGGAGCGCCCGGCACCGGGACGTAGCCAGTGATGTGGTAGGGGATTTCGGGATCCAGAGAGGCGATGAAGCGGACGATGCGCTCTATCTCGCCCAGGTCGATGAACTCGGGGATAAAGACGCTACTGGCATCCACCTGGATACCCCGTTGGTACATCGTCTTGAAATTGGCGAGGACAGGAGCATTGGACACGCCGGTGTACTCGCGATGCAGGGCATCATCGAAAGCTTTTATGCTCACCGAGACAGCGTCAATGTGGTCGGGAGGCATGTTGGAACCGTTGGAGTGGCCGATCTTCGTGAACAGGCCCAGTTCCTTATGGGCGAAACGGGCCACCTCCGCCAGGTCGGGGTTCAGGGTCGGCTCGCCGCCCAGGAAATGCACCCGCTCCACGTCCAGCTCAGTCAGAACCTCCTTCACCCGCTCGACGGTCAACAGGGCGGGCCCTGATGCTTTCGTGGGTGGATTCAGATTATAAGAGCAGCCCCGGCACCGGAAATTGCAACGGCCATCGCTGTAGATGTTGGCCCGCTTGAAGCGGCGTGAGTATGTAACCATGCTGAAGGGCATTCTACGACCTCCACACTGCGCGAAGTGCAACGGAGGTGCGACGCACTTTGGAAGTGCGTCGCACCTTGCTATACTTTACTTCCCTATTTCCACAGATCGGGATGGAACCAGCGCGCGAACTGTTCCAGTCCCTCCACGATGCGCGGGTTGGACGTGACCAGGTGCCGGTCAATGGTGTAGACCCGGTCGTTCTGCACAGCCTTGATGTTCTGCCATCCCTCTCGGCCTTTGATCTCGTCCACCGATGCGCCCCCACTGATGAGGATGATGACGTCGGGATTGCGCTCGATGATGTACTCCTGGCTCAGGATGGGGTAGCGTACTGGCTCGTCGGCGGCGATGTTGATCCCGCCGGCCATGAAGATCAGCTCGTTGGTGAAGGTCCCTGGCCCGGTAGTCTTCATCGGCTTGGTCAGCTCGTAGTAGACTAAGGGGCGCTGCTCTTTGGGGATGTCCTTCACCTTGGCCGTCACTTCGTTAATCCGGGCCTGCATATCGGCGATGAGTTTCTCCGCTTCCTCGAGGTGACCGGTGATCAGCCCCAACATACGGATGGTGTCCATTACCCCATCCACCGACTTGGGGTTGATGGCTACCACTGTCAGCCCCTTGTCCTCTAGGGTCTTGATGGCCTCTTTGTTGAACCACCAGATGACTACCAGGTCGGGGTCCAGGCCAAGGACCGCTTCCACGTTGAGTTTGGAACCACTGCCTACCTGGGGTTTGTCCTTCACCTCGGGCGGATAGTCGCTGTACTTGTCCACGCCCACGATCTTGTCGCCGCAGCCGATGGCATACAGGGTCTCCGTGGCCGCCGAGGCGATAGAGACGATGCGCTCCGGTGTCTTGGGGATGGTCACCACCCGCCCTGCACCGTCAATGATGGTGAGTGCGGGTTCAGGCGTAGGAGCAGGCGTAGCCGTGACCACAACTTCTTTGGTAACCATAACTTCCTTGGTGACCACGACGGTCTTCTCGACAGGTACCTCCTTCACGATGGGCATAGGGGTGGTGCACCCGCTCAGAAGGGCGAGTACCACAGAGAGAAGCAAGATGGCTGCGAAGGTTCTTCTTATCATTTTCACCTCCTTTGCTTTCTGCTCATCGAAGAGCCTGATATGGGACATCGCTTTTTCCCTGCTCATAAATCACACTTTCCCGTACATAATATGGGTCCAGCGCATCCCTCAGCCCGTCTCCCAGGAGATTGAAAGCCAGCACCGTGAGCATAATCATCAGGCCCGGGAAAATCATCAAGTGCGGCGCACTCTGCATAAAGGGGCGGCCCTCGTTCAGCATCGCCCCCCATTCGGGCGTAGGCGGCTGAGCCCCCAGGCCTAGGAAGCTCAGCGCCGATATGGAGAGGATGACGTGTCCCATATCCAGCGTCGCCAGCACTATCACCGGGGCCATCACGTTAGGAATGATGTGATGGGCCAAGATGCGCGGGTCCCCGCAGCCGATGGCCTTGGCAGCTTGGATGAATTCCTTTTCCCTAAAGGACAGGACAAGCCCCCGTATCACTCTGGAATAGCTGACCCAGCCGGTCAGGGCGAGGGCCATCACCAGGTTCCTCAGCGATGGCCCGAGCACGGCCACGATGGCCAGCGCCAGGATGATTTTGGGGAACGCCAGCAGGATGTCGACCACCCGCATCAGCAACTCATCCACGAGCCCTCCGAAGTACCCCGCAACTCCCCCCACTATGACCCCGATGGAGGTGATGAGAACCGTGACGGCAAAGGCAGTGGTCAGCGAAAGCCGGGTGCCGTAGATGATTCTACTCAGCACGTCCCTACCGAACCCATCGGTGCCCATCCAGTGCTCCCTACTTATTCCCCGAAGCCGATTGGGCAAATCCATCTCCACCGGGTCGTAAGGGCTCAGGATAGGGGCCAGGATAGCGGTGATGACAAACAGGGAGATGAGGATGAGCCCCCCTGTTGCCGGCTTATCCTTTAAAAGCCATTGGATGCCCTTACTGTTCAACATACCTGCCCTTCCGTCCTATCTTTCCTCAGCCTTCGGCCGAATGGTAACGAATGCGTGGGTCAAGCCAGGTGTAAACAAGGTCCACAACGCTGTTGATGGTGATGAACAGCAGGGCTATGATGAGTACGAATCCCTGGATCACCGGATAATCCCTGGCGTATATGGAATCTATCAAGAACTTGCCCACCCCCGGCCAGGCAAACACTGTTTCGACGACCACCGTCCCGGCCAGCAGGTGGCCCGCCTGAAGGCCGAGGACGGTGACGACCGGGATCAGGGCGTTTTTGAGGACGTGCTTCCAGATTATGCTGGATTCCCTCAGCCCTTTGGCCCTAGCCGTCCTTATGTAATCCTGGTGCAGGACCTCCAGCGTGCTGGCCCGCACCAGACGCATCAGGGAAGCCGCCATACCCGTGCCCAAAGTCAAAGCCGGCAATATCAGATGGGCCAGGGTCTCGCTACCGAAGCAAGGCAACCATCCCAGCTTGAGGGAGAAAAGCAGTATCAGCAACAGCCCCAGCCAGAAGTTGGGCATCGAGACCCCCCACAGCGCCAGGAGCCTGCCTGCGTGGTCCCAGATGGTGTTGCGCTTGATGGCGGAGATAATCCCCAAGGGGAAAGCCAGCTGCACGGCCAGGGCCATCGCTGCCGCTGCCAATTCCAGAGTAGCCGGGAACTTGCTCGCGAACTCCCTCAGCACTGGCTCCCCGGTCCTGAGCGAGACACCCAGGTCACCGTGCAACAACCTCTTGCCCCATCTGAGGCACAGGTCCACCAGCGACACGTCTAGGCCATGTTTTTGTAGGAAGAACGTTATCTCTTCCAGGCTTGGGTCGTATCCCGTTTGCTCCTTGAGGATTGCCTGGCCTGGATTCCCCGGCAAGGCGTATAGGAGTAGGAAAGAGAGCATAGAAGCGCCGAGGACCGTCGGTGCCGCCAGGAGCAGCCTCCTGATGATGAACTTCAGCACACTGTTACCCTTTCTAAGATCTTTTTGGGCGGCGGCCTCGCCGCCCAAAAAGATCCCTTGCTTGCCCCCTACCAAGGGGTTATCTCGCACTTCTCTATCCCGGTCTCGTACATCGTGGGCGGGAACTCGAAGCCCTTCACGCTTTTCCTGAAGATAACCACCTTCACGATGTCGTAGAGGGGGACGCAGACGGCCTCTTCCTGAAGTATCTCCCAAATCTTGTCATAAGCTGCCCGCCGCTCCGCCTCGTCACGGGTGGTGAAGGCTTTGCCGATGAGCTGGTCGAGTTCCTTGCTGGAGTAGTGCTTGAACCCGCCCATAACCGAGTAGTGCTCCTGCTGCAACAGCCCCTGCGGTGACCAGGGGATGTTTCCGCTGTGGTGCATAAAGGCGTCGTATTCCCCTTTCTTCTTCTTCTCCCAGGCAGTGCCGCTCTCCAAGGTTACGATGTTCATCTGGATGCCAACCTTCTTAAGCTCCGCCTGCACGAAGGGGGCCACCACATCGGCGTTGGCTTCGCCGGCGGGAACTATCAGGTCGAAGGTGAAGGGCTCGCCGTCCTTGTCCAGGATGCCATCTCCGTCGGTGTCCTTCCACCCGGCCTCCACCAGGAGTTCCTTGGCTTTATCGGGGTCGTATTTATAGCCCTCTTTGATGTTGCTGGGGCCGTACTTGAACCAAGGAGCCATCACCAGGTTTGCCGGTTGGGTCACATCCCCGAAGAGCGACTTCACCATGGTCTCCCGGTCAATGGCGTAGTTGATGGCCAGCCTGACCCACCGGTCGGTGAAGGGTTCTTTGTTGCAGTTCAGCCGGATGACCTGATAACGCCCATAGGATTGGCTCACAACCACCAGGCTGGGGTCTTTCTTCAGTTCGGATCTCTACGTAAGGGACGCTGGAGTGGTGTTCAGGGGCGCCGATGATGCCCAACTCGCCCGCTTTCAGGGCCAGGATTTGGGTGTGGGGGTCGGGCACAGTCTTCCAGACCACCTTCTCCAGCTTGGGTTTCTGACCCCAATAGTCCTCGTTCCGCACCAGGATGGCTTCCTGGTCCTTCTTGTAGTCCACCAGCTTGAAGGGACCGGTGCCGATGTAATTCACGAGCTTGCCGGTTGGGTCGCCCTGGGGGTCCACCGCCGTAGGGCTGACGATTTTTCCGCTGAACTCGCAGCCCAGGTCCAGCAAGAGCGGGTAGTAAAACTCCTTGAGGTGCAGCCTGACCGTGTAATCGTCCACGACTTCCACACTTCAGGAATTCGAGGAAACCCCTCGTGCGGGGGATGTTCACTTCCACCACTTCGATGTCTTTGAAGCCCGTGCTCTCCAAGATGGCGATGTCGGCCTGAGGGCGCTCCCGGTGTCGCATCGGTAGCTTGTCATCTATGCCCTGGTAACGCCACCGGGGCCAGGGGTTCCTGTGTTCTGTGATGAGAATGAGGAGTTGGCCGAAGAAACGCCAGGTGCGCCTGAGGAGCGACCTGTTGGCTCCCCAGTTGCCGTCAATGATGATGACCCTGCCGCCGGGCTTGAGCACTCTCTTCCATTCGGCAACTGCCTTCTCCGGGTTCGGAAGCGCCCAGAGGACGTGACGGCTGACCACCGCATCAAATATCCCCTCTTTGAAGGGCAACTCCTCGGCGTCACCACATTTAAATTCCACGGGAAGGCCCAAGCAGGCAGCCTTCTCCCGCGCCCTCTCCAGCATCGCCTCGGAGATGTCCACGCCCGTCACTTTATGGCCCATCTCGGCCAGGAGCAATGCCATCACACCCGTGCCACAGCCCACGTCGAGCACGTCGCACCGTCCAGGGGGCAACGCTTCGCACAAGAGGTTTTGCCAGGACCGCTTCTCCCGCTCCGAATGGATTCCGTGTCCCGGTCGGCTATCGAACGTAGGAGCCGACTCGTCCCAGATTTTCCGCATTACGATTTTGACTTCCGTGCTCTGCATTTCTTCCCTCGCCGAATGAGACAATCAAGGCATCGAATGCTTTGTCCGGGTCAATGTAAGAGGCAAGACAGCGTTTCGGCTGCCATCCGGTCGAAATACTCCCTGTGATTCATCACAGCAGCTTCTTGATCATCTTCAGGACACCTTGATCCCATGCAACACGATGTGTTATTCCTGTCTTCTGGTCCAGTTCACGATGATGGTCGAGATACCACTGATATGAGCGGATCAGGGCCGCGGCATTGCTATACTTGGGCAACCATCCCAATGTTGCTTTGATTTTCTCGATGGAGACAAAGGAATCCTTATCCGCCGTTCCGTATACCCACTCATACAAAGGAGATAGCCCCAGCATCTCAAACAGTTGGAGCCCCGGCTTGACCAGCCACGCTGGAGTTCCCATCACCCTTGCGCCTGTCCCTGCGAAATCACACAGTGCCCCGAGGTCTTCCCGCACCGTGTTAAACTTTTCGGCCCCGACATTGAAGGTGTCGTTTACTTTTTCCTTTGGCGAGGTTGCGAGGAGGTAAATCGCATCCACCAGGTCTTCCACTTCCAGCAGTTGATATCGATTCCTCCCATCGCCAATGATAGGAATGCGCTTGCCGCTTCTTACCCAATCGTACAGAATCTGGAACACTCCCAGGCGTCCCGTGCCGATGAACGTCTTCGGGCGGACAATCGGCACACACATCCCAGAACTCCTGAAACTTTCGCAGACCTTTTCTGCCTGGATCTTGCTCTCGCCATAAGGGCCAACACCTTCCAACAAGTCTGTCTCGTACAGAGGGTGTTTCCTCGGGATGCCATATACGGCCGTGGAAGAGATATAGATCACCCGTTCGACGCCATTTTCCCTTGCCACCTCTAGAACGGTTCGCGTTCCCCGAACGTTAATATCGAAGATGTCTTTACGCCTCCACAATGGCAGGGCAGCCGCCGCATGGATGACAACATCTGCCCCTTTGAAAGCCTCTTGAAGTGCAGCGCTGTTCCGGACGTCAGCGTTGTATACGTTGTCCGGGTACTCGGCGGGGTTAAACTTGGCGATGTCCAGCAACGCGACCTCGATGCCCTGAGAAGCCAGTCTATTCGCCAGATGTAATCCCAGGAACCCTGCCCCGCCAGTGATTGCTATCTTCATTAAAACCTCCTCTCAAGACTGGAAGACTCGGCATATTGATCTCATCTTCCCTTCAGCACCTCCAAGGCAGCTGCCAGGGCCTCATTGCAAGCCATCATCTGTCCCACGGCCTTTTCTATTTGCCGTGCCACCTCCTCCAGGCCCATCTCCCGTGCCTTCCCGGCCCATTCCCTGAACCTTTCGGCATGCTCTCCGTTATGCTCAATCCAGTGAGGTAACAGGACACGCAATTTGGCCAGCTCGTCGGAAGTGGCTCCTTCCACATGTGTATGCTCATGATCGTGATGGTGGTGATGGTGCCCCTCTTGCTCCGGCGGGTCGTCGCCCAGTGAGGGAGATGCACCACAGGATAGGCAAATCGGTCGGTTGTCGATGAGGATCACCCCTCCCCCGCACTCGGGGCAGGTTAAAGAGGCGTGACCACAACCGCATTTATCACACATCTCTGACCTCCTGTATCCTTAGATGTGGCAAGAATTTACTGCATACCAGGCAATAAGCGGGCTTGTTTGCCTCCTTATAGCGTGCAGAATGATGGACGGGTGGATAGCCGTGTTCCTCAAGCCAGACAGATAGGGCCAGCACTTCCGGCAGTGGGAAGACTTCCCATTGCCCTGCCCGGCATAGCTCGACGAATGCTGCCCACACATCCCGCAATTCCTCCTTCGTTCCCCAGGCTCGCTCCGCCGTCCGCAGACAGGCAGTGATAAGCCACTCCACGTCTCCCCCCCGGGCCTTGAAGGGACGCAGGTTCAAGCGCACCAGCGCTCCATCCGGGCGGACTGCCTCCCAGAGCGGTTCGGCCTCATCAGGGGACACGGCCTGGTACTCCGCCCGCAGCCGAGCGGCGAAATCTTCCGGCGAGGCGATAAGGTGTTCCGGTCCCAACACGCCCTGGTACAAGAGCTTGTACACATCACAGGGTTCCACCACCGGATGCTGGACTATGTGTTCATCAACCAACCGGATTAGAGAGGCTCGTTCCCACATCCCTCAGCCCTTTCACCTTTCGTTTGGGAGAGAATATCGTTGCCAGGGCGAAGATGACGGTGGAGACCACGATAATTACTGCCCCGCTGGGGACGTTGAAAAGGTACGAGACTAAGAGGCCCAGCCAGCCGGAAAGGACGCCGAAGAGAGCCGAGAGGAGAAAGAGCCGCTTCAGGCTGTAGGTGAGCTGGTAGGCCGCCGCAGCGGGGTTGATGATCAGGCTAAAGATGAGAAGCCCACCAATGGACTTGAAGGAGGCAGTGATGGTAGCCCCGGTCAGGAAGAGCAGCGCGTAGAAGATGGCGCTGGCCGGGATGCCCACTGCCAGAGCAATCTCCTGGTGGAAGATGACGGCCTGTATCTCCTTAAAGAAGAGAACCACCAACGCCACTACGGTTAGGCAGATAGCGGCCAGCATGACCAGGTCGGCCTGAGTGACGGTGAGGATGCTGCCCCACAAAAGCCCCAGGGCCTGCGTCCTGGGGCCTGGCATCAGCCCCATAAAGAGAAAGGCCAGCCCCAGCATGAGGGAGAATATGATGCCGATGGCCGTATCAGGGTTAAACTCACCCCGATCGGCCAGTGGGCCGATGACCGCCGCCGCTAGCAGGCTGAAGGTGAAAGCCCCGACGGTGGGGTTGAAGCCCAGGAGCACTCCCAGCAACGCCCCGGCAAAGGCGGCATGGGAGAGGCAGACGCCGATGAAGGAGATGCGCATCGTCACCACGAAGACCCCTATCGTCGAGCAGGCCACCCCGCCCAGAAAGGCAGCCAGTATGGCGTTTTGCATAAAAGGATAGCGCAGGATGTCCATAGGAAATCTCGAATCTTGAATCAGGAATGGCGAATGGCGAATCAGGAATGATGAATAGCGAATCAGGAAAGGACGACCCGTCTTCCATCCAGTTCGATAATGCGGATGGGAGTGTCGTATAATTCGCTCAGCACGTCTTCATACAGCACTTCCTCAGGCTTTCCCACAGACCGGATGAGGCCGTCTTTCATCAGCACTACCCGGTCGCAGCGGGGGAGGGCATTCAAATCGTGAGTGACGAAGAGGGTAGTCAGGTGATGGCGGTCGTGAATCTCCCGCACCAAATCCAGAATCTCCCGCTGCGCTCGCCAATCTAAGAAGGCAGTAGGCTCATCCAGCAGGAAAATCTCCGGCTCCTGAGCCAGGGCCCGGGCAATGGCCGTTCGCTGTTGCTCCCCGCCGGAGAGGTGGCCGATGGGCCGGTCGGCCAGGTGGCTCATCCCCACCATCTCCAGGGCCCTCTCGACGGCCTCGTAATCAGCTTTCGTCGGGCGGCGCAGGAGCCCCAGCCGTCCGTAGCGTCCTATCATCACCACCTCTCGCACGGTGATGGGCATCCGGGGGTCAATGTTCTGCACCTGAGCTACATAGCCCACCTGTGTGCGAATGTGGTGGATGTTGCGAGGCGTAAGGGGCTTCCCCAGGACCCGTACCCGCCCGGCCAGCAGCCGTCCCAAGCCGTTGACCAGGGTGAGCAACGTGGTCTTTCCCGCCCCGTTGGGGCCAATGATGCCCACGAATTCGCCCCGCCGCACGGTAAGCGACACGCCACGCAAGGCCACGTCCTCTCGGTAGGAGACAACGGCGTTTTCAATTTCCACTATCGCTTCATCCACACTCTTGCTCATACCCTGTTTAGTCACTCCGCAACCGGGTAGCGGTGCGGGCTACCATGCCCGCGCTTCGGCGGCGTAGTGACGCCAACTTTTCATCCCCTGTAAGCAGGCGTGGGAGCCTTTCTCTCGCAAAACTGATGGTCAGGGAGCCCCCCTCGCTGAAAGTTTGCGGTCTACTAAGCCTAGGGTTCGACCACTCTTCCAAGGAGAACCCTACAAAGGTCAACGCAAGCACCATGAGGGTGATGCATGCCCCTGGTGGGACTACCCACCTTACCCAAACGTCCGAGATGAAGATGGTGGGATACTCGAAGGCGTAGTGCAAGATAGTCCCCCAGCTCTTGACCGTCGGGTCGCCAAGCCCCAGGAAGCTCAACCCCGATTCCGCCAGAATGACGTGCTGGAACTCCATAATGAATCGAACGAGGGCAATGGGGATGGCGCTGGGAAGGAGATGGCGGCCCAGAATGCGGAAATCGCTGGCGCCTACCAAGCGGGCTGCATCCACATACTCCTTGTTCCTCTCACTCAGAATCTGCGAGCGCACCAGGCGGGTTGTTCTTGACCAGCCGAAGAGGACAAAGAAAAGCACCAAAGTCTTGAGACCTGGCCTTAGGAAGGCAGCCATAAGGATGATCAGCGGGAAGCGAGGGATTGCCAGGAAGATGTCCACCATCCTCATAATGGCGAAGCCCAGCTTGTCGTAATATCCTGAGATAAGCCCAAGCCAGAGGCCGATGGCAGTGGAGGCGGCGGCGGAAAGGAAGCCGATGAGCAGCGAGAAACGGGCACCGTAGAGGAGTTCGCTGAAAATATCCTGCCCAATGTCATTGGTCCCCAGAGGATGCAATCGGCTTGGCGGCAACATCGGCGTGAACATCTCCTTGGGGTCGCAAGGCGCCAGATAGGGGGCCAATGTGGCCAAGAGCCCAAAGATAGCCAATATGGCCAAACCCATCAGCGCCAGTTTTTGCCGCCGAATCATCCCCAACACTCGGCTCATGCTCTCCTCACTCTCGGATCAAGGCGAGCATATAACAGATCCGCCGCCAGATTAAAGAACGTCACAAAGGTCATAGTAAGTAGAAAAGCCCCTTGCAGCAGGGGATAATCCCGTGTTATGCAGGCCTCATAGATCAGGGTGCCCATCCCGGGATAGGCGAAGACCACCTCCACGAACATCGTCCCCATTATCAGGAAGCCGAAGCGCATAGCGATCATAGTGATAATGGGGAGAAGGGCGTTGGGCAGAGCATGCCTCAGCAGAACGTCCTGCTCCCTCAGCCCCTTGGCCTTGGCCGTTCGTATGTAATCCTCCCCCAACACGCCGAGCATAGAGTTGCGCACAAGGAGGTAGACCCCCGAAAGATGGGTGAGCACTAAAGTTAAACAAGGCAGAAACAGATGATGCAGCACATCAGCGGCCCGTTTCCAGCCGCTCGCCTGGGAGCTCATGGGGCTCTTGGCGCCTCCGATGGGGAAGGCACCCAGTTTGACGCTGAGGAAGACGATGAGCAGCATCGCCAGGAAGAAGGAAGGCCAGGAGCCAAAGGAGAACACGGAGATAAGGAGGCCAAAGTCCGTTTTAGTGCCCCTTCTCCAGGCGGAGAGGGCACCAAGGAGAATGCCCAGAGCAATATAGACCACCGTTGCTATCCCCATAAGGAGCAGCGTCCATTTGAAGCTACCCAGGAGCACGGAGGAAACCGGGGCATTGTAGTAGATGGACCACCCCAGGTCGCCGTGGGCAAGATTGACTAAATAGTTCCTGTATTGCTTGGTGAGAGGCTCGTCAAGTCCATAGTAAGCCAAGAGCTTCTCTCTCACCTCCTCACTCATGATCACTGGCATATCAGTGCTGGGGTCCCCAGTGAGGTAGGATAGAGGGTCGCCCGGCATCATGCGGGGCAGGAAGAAGTTCAGAGATAGGACTATAAACACGGTGATGAGATACTGGGCGACCCTCATAAGCTGTCACCTCCTGAGGAAGACCAGCTTGTTCTGTTCGGTAGGGATGCCAGAGCCGACCCCGCCCGGCGTGTAGAACCAAGTGTCCAGCTTGGATGGGTTGTAGACGCACCATATCTTGGGGTGATACATGGTCAGCACAGGCAGTTCCTCGGCAATGATTTGCTGAAGTTGCCAAACTAGCGTCCGCCGTTTCTCCTCGTCCATAGTCCTGGACTGCTCTTCAAACAGCCTGTCGTATTCGTCATTCTTGTAGCCAGTAGCCGGCCAAGCTGGGCTTCTCAGGATGCTGGGATTGGCGATGCCCCCATGGCCACTCAACACCAGGTCGAAATTGCCCTCCTTCAGAAGCCCGTCAATGGTGCCCCAGTCGGCGGATTTGACTTCCACTTTAATCCCTATTTGCTCCAAGTCGGCCTTGATGAGCTCCGCTTCTCTGGCGAATTTCCCAGCGGTGAGGAGGGTAAGGCTGAGATCCTCCACCCCTAGCTCGTCGAGCATCTCCTTAGCCTTGGAGGGGTCATATTCGTAGGCCGGCAGGTTAGGGTTATACCAATCGGTCCCCGGAGAGATGATGCCCAGGTTAGCCACGATGGCTCCGCCGTGGGTCACTTGCTCCACGATCTTTGACCGGTCTATAGCGTGGGCAATGGCTCTTCTGAATTCAACCTTGTCGAAGGGGGGCTTCTCCGTATTGAAGATGATCTGCAGAACCCAGAAGCTGGGACCCTCTATGGCCTCCAGATTCGGATCTGCCTCGAGTTCCTTCACCGCATCGATATCCTTGCCCCAGAAGAAGCCAGCATCCACCGTGCCTGTCTTCAGGGCCATCGCTTCGTCCTTCACCTTGATGAAGACTAGGCGGTCAACGGCGGGCTTCCCTTTGAAATAGTCGGGATTAGCCTCGTAGATGTAGCGGCCTTCCTCCTTGTTGTATTCAACCAGCTTGAAAGGCCCTGAACCGATAACGGCCTCTTTATCCGTGAACTTGGCTGGATCCTCCACTCCCTCCCAGATGTGCTTGGGGATGATGGGCACCACCCCAGCTACGTCAATGAGGAAGCCAGCCATTGGCTCCTCCAAGTAGAGGACAATCGTGTGATCGTCTACCACCTCTATCTTGTTAATCTTTTTCACTGTTGTAAACCACTTAAAGGCAGCCACGCGCTCCTTTATGTAATCGAAGGTGAAAGCCACATCCTCGGCAGTCAAGGGTTGTCCATCGTGCCACTTGACGCCCGGATGGAGTTTGAATGTCCACTGGGTTCCATCCTCTGAGACCTCCCAGCTATCGGCCAGCCAGGGGATTATGCCGTTCTTGTCTTTCCAAGTGAGGGTATCAAAGAGGAGGGACATTCGGATATAGCCAGGCCCTCGGGGATAGAAGGCAAAGGGAGATGGATAGCCCCAGTCCTTCCCCGGCAGGGTGAGGGTCATAGCCGTCGGAGTAGGTGCCGGTGTAGGTGTCGATACTTGGGTGGCTGCAGGCGTTAATACAGGCACACACCCAGCCACCAGGCTGGCCAGCATAGATGTCAGAAGCAGGAAAGTCGCTAACCTCCTCATTGTAGCCCTCCTTTCTTCGTCGAGATTCCAGACCCATCAAGCACGTAGTGCTCGGCGGAGGCGCATTCTATGCAGACGGGCTTGCCGTCCTTCACCCTGGCCCTGGTTTCCATAACGTTCTCGCCACAGAGGGAGCACCTGACCGAGGCGAAGATAGGAGCGAAGGGTGGTACCTCGATGGTCATGCGCTTTACATTGAAAATCTCCTCCTCTGGCAGCTTCAGTTGGTCGAACGAGCTTTCGGCCCAGAGACGTCTGAGCTTTTCGTGCTCGGCTTGGGTTGCTTTCTCTCGATTGACGACGATTTTCTCGAATAGAGCGCGGGCTTCGGGGTATCTTGAACCGAAAGCGTCTTGCCATTCGGCTTTGATGGCTATTCTGACGGCGGTGCCGTCCCTCTTTGCCACTGTCACCGCCGTCTTTCCCAGGTCTCGGTAGATGAGAGCATTGTTGGCGAAGGTACAGCCGGTTACCATCTGAATTCCATCGCTGAAGCAGTTGTTGGTCTCCACGATGGCTATCACCTCTTCCATCCCTGTGCTCCGCTCAATCCCCAGGGCTTTCAGAGCCATATAGCCCGCTCTGACGCCGAGGGCCAGGTAGGGGCAGAAATGGCCGTGAAGTTCCCCCGCTTTTATCAGCAGGCCCTCGAGGTCTCCCCGGCGGATCAGCTCTTCAATTTCTCTCCTCGGATTCTGGGGTATGGTCATATCTTTCCCTCCCAGAACACATTGCGCTCCCTGTCAATCCAGACCAGGGCCGTCCGGCGGCGGTCGTAGATGCCGATGTGACTGTCCCGCCATTCAGCAACTTGAAGCAGGGCGGATCGCAGCTCTTCACGATGTTCCTCATCGAGGTTGAAATGCCGCATCCACCATTCAACCAAAGCCTGCTCGCTCTCGAAGACATAATTGGCGCTGGTCCAAATAGTTTCTACATCGGCGCAGATGCCCATCTCCAGCAACACGGCGTAGAAGTGCCGGAAGTGAGGGTAACGTGTCCGGTCTTTCCCCTTGAAGCGGCAGTGCAATGTCCGATACCACTCCCACTGTTCTCCCGTACCCATTAAGATGGCAATGTGACGGGCTAGGCGTACAAGTTCCCGGATCACGGCGTCAATAGGCTCCACATTGTAGAGAGAATGAGAAGCCAGGGCCAGGTCGAAAGGGCCTTCTACCTCATCCAGTCCTTCCTCGACACGCCGGGGGATGATACGCACGTTGGTGATCCCGGCCTCTGCCAGGTTGTGGGCTAACACATCACGCATTGCAGGAGAGGGCTCCAGGGCTACGATTTCCCTGACAGCAGGAGCGAGGGGGAGGGTGAAAGCCCCACTGCCAGGCCCAATCTCCAGTACCCGTGCCCTGGAGCCCACATACTGGAGCAACCGGGGCAGGATAAGGTCCACGTAGTCGTTGTTCTGCACCCAGGCATTGTACCAGCAGGCCAATCTCTGCCACGCTTCGTCGTCCGATTCCTCTCGTTTTCTCCGGCAGGTGGTCACTCTCTCCTGCCATTCTCGTAAGGCTCTCATAAGGGATTCCCTCAACAGGTACAATGCACCGGGTTATTACTTCCCCAACGCTTCCAGCAGCAGCTCCACGTTCTTCTCTATGGCCTTCTCCCAGGTTTCAGTGCCCTCAAAGCCGCCGGGGAAGTTAGAGAGGGTGACGTGGGCTGCACCGATTTCTTTCGCTATCTCCACCCCGGCATCGGGGCCACTTTGAAGGTTGTCTATCACCAATTTCACCCCGGCAGCCTTGCCCTTCTCCACCAACTCCTTGACGACCTGGGGCGTCAGCTCTTCGGGCCGTCCGTAGGTGGCAACGACGTTGAACCCGGCCCATTTGACGAAACCGGTCTGGTACTTGCCACAGAGGACGGGGACGCCCTCCACTCCAGCGGCAGCGAGCTTCTCCTTTAGCTTCTTCTCCGTGTCCTCGATGATTTTCTTGTAGGCTTCGGCGTTTTTCTGGAAATCGTCTTTGTGGGCAGGGTCGACCTCACTCAAGGCGGCGAGAACCTTGTCCACCGCCTGACTCTGGACGGGAGGAGCCATCCAATTGCCCTTGACCTCTATAGTGACCACCTTCAGATCAGGGTTCTTGGCCGATTCGATGAGCTTGTCAGCGAAGCCTTCCCAGCCGTGCTTGAGGAAGAGCTTCCCATCGGCCACGGCTTGGACATCTCCCGGCTTGATGTCGAAGTGGCCAGGGCAGGATCCAGGCGGGACGAGGATAGTGACGCTGACGTGCTCCCCGCCGATTCGCTCGACGAGGGAGCCCAGAAGCGAGGTGGTAGTGACCACCTGGAGTGGTGGGGCAGGCTTCGCCTGGCAGCCGCTGCTCAACACCAGCAGGGCAACCAGGCTGAGGATAAGCAGAATAGTGTGGATGCGGTGAGAAGCCTTCATAGGAAACACCTCCTGAGCTATGGCATGCGATGACCTCATGAAACCAAAAAGGGCCACGAAGACCGTCCGGCTTCAAGCCGGAGGCGGCCTTCATGGCCCTCTGCCCTCTTTCTTGTACGATTGCTTGTACGATTGGCGCTAAAAGCGCGGTGAGTACGGCAGTTAACTCTGGAGGGGTGGCTCTTACGGTCGACTCAAGTGAAGGGTATGCTTTAGAAAGTCCACCTTCACGAGGCGTCCCCGTACCAGCTTCTGCTCACCCAGCAGGTTAACTAACAAATAGGCGTCGTTCTCGGGCTGCACCAGCACCACATCTTCCATGATCTTCTGCTCTTTGCCATCTTCGCTGAGATAGACGGTGGTCTCGCACATCCTACACCTCCAGAAAAACAGAAAACAAAAGACCGCCATGAGGACAGGCCTTCAGGCCAACCGCTGGCGATCTTCATGATGCGCTGTTGGGAACCGACTTCATGTCGGCAATGCCAATTATACCTGAACCGCTGGGGATGTCAAACATCTTCAGCCTCCAGCGCTTGCCGAACGACCTCGATGGCAGCGCTGATCTGCTTGGTGAGCGCCTTCCACTCGATACCCACGATCTCGAAGTGCGGCTGGTTGATGGGCAAGAGCAGCTTACGTCCCGGGGCCCCGGCCACAGCCTCAGCGATGGCCGGCGTGATCTCGCCCATCATAGAGTTGGGGACGACCACACCGATGGGAGCGATGATGAAATCAGCCTGCCTGATAGACACACGGATGGCATTTTCCCCGCTGGCCCCTCGGTTGGCGCGGGCTTTCATCATCTTCTCTGTGGCGATGGCATTGGTGCCCAGAGCGAGAATCTCCACTTCCAGCGGTAACTCCTGCCGGAGTTGGGTCACGATCTGAGCCCCGATGCCTCCGCCCATGCCGTCAATCACTGCGACGATCATACCAGCACTCCGAAAGCGATGTCACAGCGCAATTGGTCGCCACGCATGGCGTTACCTCCTGCGCGCTCTGTACCGCTCATTGGACGGACGTGGCCCGCTTTTCGTCCAGATCCACGGCCAGCGAACCTCAGCGCTACACTGAACGTAAGCCTCGGCATGCCGCATTCCCACCCAGCCACAACCGATGATGGCCACCTGGATCGATCGCTGCACCGCCCTCCTCCCGTCCCACATGCGTCAATTTAACGACTTGTGGTGTGCCACGAAGTGGCAGCATTCCGCTTCGTTGCATATCTGACGACGGAAGGAGCCGCTCCTGGAAGCTGCTGAAGCGCCTGGCTTATAGAGAAATCACTTAAACAATGAACGAAAGGGTTTGTAGCCATAGCGGTCCAGGAAAGAACTTTCAAAGGAGGTTGACCTCAGGTAATCCTCAAAGCGATCTGCCAGGTCTGGCAACTGCGACACTGTGTGGTTGTGGCTGGTTGCGCGCCGGGCTGCCTTCCATACCTGCTCTTGAGGATTCAGATCAGGTGAGGCAGGAGGAAGAACCCACACCTCCAGGTGTGGGTTGGCCTCCAAAACCTCCTGGACCGCCGGGCCACGGTGCCACGTCGCACGATCCCAAAATAGCAAGATCCGTCGGCCGGGATAGGCAGCCAACACTTGTTCCAAGTGGTGTGCCGTCGCCTCTGAGTTCAAAGTATCAGCACGAGTCACGATCTCCCGTCCGGTCAGCAGGCCCAACGTGCCATAGAAGTGCGTCTTCTCCCGGCCAGGAGCCACCCGAACGATGGGCGGTTGTCCTCGGGGGGCCCAGACAGCCATGGTCGTACTCTGCAGGTACAATGAGGCCTCATCCTCGGCTAACAACACGGTGTCGGGGGCGGTCTGTGCTACATCGAGGAGTTTTTTTCAAGCGCCTCTTCAAAGGCCATGACCGCCGCCTCTCGCCGGGAGCGAAACACCTTGGCGGGCCGCTGATAGCTGAACCCGCAAAGCCTCAATAGGCGATAATAGGAGGTGCGGCTGCGATAGCTCACGCCATACCATTGTCGCACGGCTCGCTGCAAGTCCTCAACGGTCCAAAACTCGCCTTCGGGCGTGGCGGCCTCTGGTCCAAACAGATCTCGCGGCTTGTATTGATGTAAGCGGAGGCTGAGATCTTGCATCTGCTCCTCGGTCAGTCGGGCTCGATTGCCCCCCACTCGCTTGTCCACCAAACCAGACACGCCAGCCGTACGATAGACCCGGCACCATTTCATCAAACTGCTCCAACTGCATCCGGTAATCTCCATCACCTCCTTGGCAGAATATCCGGTGCCATACAATCGCACGGCTTGGTAACGGGTCCAAGTTGGCCCATCCTTGCTTTGGTGATAGGCATGCTTTAGCTCTTGTTCTTGCTCTTCTGTCAAATGAAATTTACGCTTGGCCATATGCCCATTATACATCTTCTAACTGATTTGTCTAGAAGATCTCGCACAATCCTCGAGGATTGCGCCGGCGTGTTCGTAAGCGGAGACACCAAACCCCTGACCGTCGTGGATCCGGCATCGTCGGATGATAGGCTCAGCCGCGGCCCCGTGGACGGCCACACATGCCAGCGAGTCGGAGGCGATGTCGCAATCCTCCAGCTCCGGGCGCCCTTGCGTGATCTCCACGGCATAGTACTTGCTGCCGCGCAGCTCCACGCGACTGCGCAAGGTGAGGCCGCGGATCAGGGCCTGATCCGTCTGTATTTGGACACACGGCGCGTTGACGCTTTCGACGACGATCTCTGCCGCCGGGCCGTCGCCGAAGATCTCCACCGCCCTGTCGATGACGAGCCCCCCTGTGTAATACCCCGGATGGACTACGATGCGCGTCCCGGGAGACGCACTTCGGAGCGCCGCGGCGATGCTATCGTAATCCCCAGCACCCTGCGCAGAGACGATGACGACCGGCGCACCTCCCGGCTCATCGATCACACCCAGGGCCAGCGCCCATGTCTCCACAGCCCATCGGGCAGCTTCCTCTGTCATCGCCAGGTTGTTCCGAAGCTGCTGTGTCAGCCGCGTCAGCAGCCCCGAGCGCGAGGCGTCGACCGGCGCGGCCGAGAGCGCCGCCAGCACGCCTTCCTTGAGCGCGCCCGCCAGCACGAAGAACTCGCGTCGATACTCGCCACAGATGGTGCGCAGGAGACGCTCACAATGACCAGGGTCATCGATTACGGAGGGACCATGCGTGACGATGAGCTCACGAAGTCTTCGACGCGGCAGGTTATCCATAGGATGCTCTCAATGGGACTCTCTTTGAAATATACCACGAAGTCACCAAGACGCTAAGGAGGGTAAAGGAGTGAACCGGGGATCTCCCTCTTACACTGGTAAGCCCTCTATAGTTACACTTCTGTCTTCTCTCTTGGAGATCTTGGGGGCTTAGTGCTTGGTGGTTCTTCGTCGCGCTTTTCAGACACGCTTTTAGCGATATCCCTCTGCGAACGCGTCGATCATGGTATACACATCGTCGCCCAACGGATACAGCACCGGGCAGGTACAGCCCGCGGCGACATATTCCCGCACTTTGGCCCGACACTCCTCGGGCGTGCCGCTGGCGGTGATGAGCTGTACCACATCGTCCGGCACCAGCTCCATGGCCCGCTCGATCTGTTCCTCCGTCGCCGGCCAGGAGAGTACCCGACCGATCTCGTCCAGCAGCTCTTGGGAGACACCCGATGCCTTCATAATATGCGGTTGTTGCCCCAGATACTGGGTCACCAGCTTGCGGGCGTTGTCCAGCGCCTTCTTGCGATCGGTATCCAGCGAACATACGATGAGCTGAGGCCGATCGACATCATCCAACGTCCGCCCTGCCCGGCGCGCGCCCGCCTCCAACCGATCCATAGCCTGAACATTATACGTGGGCGACACCAGATAGTTCAGTAGCACGCCATCGGCGATCTCCCCCGCCAGCTCCAGCATCTTCGGGCCGGTGGCGCCGATGTAGATGGGGATGTTTCGCGGCTCCCGTCGGCCATGGACGATATCGATCTCCACATCGGTCAGATGGACGAACTCGCCGTGGTAGGTCACCCGCTCCATCGCGATCAGCCGACGTACCGCCTCCACCGTCTCCCGCATGGCCTGGAGTGGCTTGCGTCGATTCACGCCGACCTTGGAAGCCAGCGGCTCCCACCAGGCGCCCAGGCCGCACAGAATGCGGTTAGGCGCCAAGTCATCCAGAGTGACGAAGGTGGCCGCGATCAAGGCCGCGTTGCGGGTCCAATTGTTGATGACGCCGGAGCCGATCTTGATGCGCTCCGTACAGGCAGCGAAGGCCGCCATGGGCACGATGGCGTCCCGCACCAGGCGAGATTCCGCTTGCCATACCGCCTCGAACCCCCTGGACTCCGCATACCGTACGTACTCGATGCCATCGCGAATGGGGTGGGCATCCTGTAAATAGAGAGCAACGCGATCGGTCATGGACATTTGGGAGCCTCCTGAACGGTACGGCGACTACAAAGCCGCCTTTGTCCTTCATTCTACATCGGGCCGCGATCAGCGGTCAAGGGAAGGCTCGATCCCAAAGGCGTAGAACATTCCTCTTCGCGGTGATGACCCATAAGTCTACATACGCGCTTAATCACGC
>DUEN01000161.1 GCA_011176545.1 Caldilineae bacterium
ATCACGAGCACGCTCGTAGGTCGCCAGGGCTTCCCGCAGCCGACCGGCCGCTTGCTGATGTTCCTTGGTCGTGATATTCGGCATCAATCGGCTCACGCTCTGGAGGACATCGATGGCCGGGTAGTGATTCTCAGTCGCCAGGGTGCGACTCAACACGATGTGACCGTCCAAAATGCTGCGGACCGTGTCCGCAATGGGCTCCGTCAGATCATCCGATTCCACCAGCACGGTGTAGAAGCCGGTAATGGTCCCCTTCTCGCTGGCCCCCGTGCGTTCCATTAACTTGGGCAGGAGGGCGAAGACGGAAGGGGGATATGCCTTCACCGCCGGTGGCTCGCCGATGGCCAGCCCGACCTCCCGCTGCGCCATGGCGAACCGGGTGACCGAGTCCATCATGAAGATCACGTCCATCCCCTGGTCTCGGAAGTACTCCGCAATGGCCGTCGCCGTCCAGGCCCCCTTAATGCGAATCAGCGGCGGGTGGTCGGAAGTGGAGACGACGACCACGGAACGGGCCAGGCCTTCGGGCCCCAGAATCGTCTCGATGAACTCACGAACCTCACGCCCGCGCTCACCGATCAGGGCGATCACGTTTACATCAGACGCCGCATGTCGCGCGATCATGCCCATCAAGGTGCTCTTACCTACGCCGCTTCCGGCGAAGATCCCGATACGCTGCCCCTTGCCGCAGGTCAGTAAGCCGTCGATAGCACGAACTCCCGTCGACAACGGCTCGGATATCACACGGCGCCGAAGAGGGTGCGGCGCCGTACCGTCCAGGGGCGATCGATGCACGCCAACGATGGGCCCCTTGCCGTCTAGAGGGCGTCCCAACCCATCCACAACCCGCCCCAATAGCTCGGGACCGATAGGGATGGTGAAGGGGCCGCCGCTGGCCACCACGGGACTGCCCGGCTGGATCCCCTCCATCTCGCCTAACGGCATCAGCAACGTCCGATTGGATTTAAACCCGACCACCTCGGCTGCGATCGGCTGTTCCCTGCCGGCCGGATAGACATAGCAGAGCTCCCCAACCCGAGAGGCCAACCCCTCTGCCTCAATGGTTAACCCGATCACCTGGATCACATGGCCTCGGCACCGCAGCAAAGTCAGGCCGGATAACATCTCGTGGTACTTGCGCAAGTTAATCGAGGGTTGCATCCGGCAACTCCTGCGCCGATGGTGCGTCCTGCCCCTCGAGCAGCGCGTGCTGAATCAGATCAAGCTGAACCTCCAGTCGGGCATCCACGGACGCAGCGCCGCACTCCAGTACACACCCACCGACCGAGATCCGCTCATCTGGTATGAGCTCCCACTCAGCTCCGTCAAGCTCATCCTGGGCTTTCCATCGATCCATCAGGCGCTGAGCGTCCAGCGGGTTCAGACGTATGCGATACGGCCCTCGCTGTCCCAACTGACGCACAGCCTTTTGCACCATATGAGCGATCACGTTCTCGTTATGCTGCGCTTCCTCGCCGATCACTTTCTTGGCGATCGCCAGCGCCAGGGAAACGATCTCCGGCTCCAAACTGGTCAGCAGTTCTTGTCGTGCTTGAGCAATCGCCTGGGCGACCGCCCGTACCTTTCTCACCTCATCATCCAGAGCGCGGCGGGCTGCTTCCATCCCCTCCGCATGCCCTGCCGCGTATCCACGGTCGTAACCGGCTCGATACCCTCGCTCTTCCGCCTCTTTCTCCAGGGCATCGGCCCGCTGCCGCGCCTGCTGGAGCACACGGTCCACCTCGGCCAGCTTGGCCCTCCACTGATCGGCCATACGCTGCACCTCGGCCTGAGACATCTGCTCCCCTTGAGACTCCTCCGGAGATCCCGGGTCTCCCTCTGGTGGCGATCCGGGCCCCGGAAACAACGGGCGAAACCGCGCCGATCGGCCGGACGCCTCCCCGCCATTCACCAGAAACGGGCGGAGGGTCTGATGCCGGCTAGCGGATGACGACCATTTATCAGACAAGGATGTCCTCCTCGCCGCGAACCACGACGATCTCCTCGGCCTCTTCCAATCGCCTGATAATGCTTACAATCCGATGTTGTGCCGCCTCCACATTGCGCAGGCGGACAGGCCCCATCGTCTCCAGATCCTCCTTCAAGAGCTGGGCCGCTCGCTTGGACAGGTTCCGGTAAACAAGCTGTCGGATCTCCTCACTGGCACCCCGCAACGCCAGAAGCAAATCCTGGCGGTCCACTTCCTGCAATACCCGCTGTATAGATCGATCGTCCAGCAGACGCAGATCCTCGAACACGAACATCTTGGACTGAACCAGCTCATATAGCTGGGGATCGCTCTCCGCAAGCGATTGCAGGATCTGCTTTTCAGTACCCCGATCGACCTGGTTAAGCACCTTCACCAGGAACTCAACGCCTCCAGCGGTGGATGTGCCGTCGGTGCGTAAAAGGACAGTCGCCAGTTTCTTTCGAAGCTGTTGCTCCACCTGTCGAAGCACCTCCGGTGATGCACGATCCATCGCCGCAATCCGGGCACATACATCCACCTGGAGATCGGGATCAAAATTGGCCAGGATCTTAGCCGACTGCGCCGGATATAGATGAGAGAGGACCACCGCGATGACTTGCGGATGCTCATCCTTGAGGAAGTTTGCGACCTGGACAACATCGGCATCCGCGAGAAAGCTGAACAGCTTCTCCTGTTCTCCCGCAATCAGCCGCTGAATGAACTCCTCAGCCTTCTGTGGACCCAGGGCACGCTCCAACAATGCCCTCACATAGCTCATGCCTCCCGAGTCTGGAAGCCTTATCGCACGGATGTCTTCGTAGGCCTCTTGTAACACTTTCGACCTGACATCCGGCGCAACGTTCCGGGTGTTCATGATGGTCATCGTGAGCCGCTCGACATCCGACTCGTTTAAGCGCCGAAGCACAGAGGCCGAAAGCTCGGGCCCTAGACTGATCAAGAGGATCGCCGCTTTGGTCACTCCATCAAGCTGGGATACAGACGCACCTCTTGCCGCCATACTCATCCTTCTCTGAGCCACGTCCGAATCACATCCGCGATCGCATCCGGATCTTCGCGCGCCAGCATGGTGATACGTTGCAAGTAACGAATATCCTCGTCCTCCTCAGGCTGAGGCAAGGCAGAGACGTCTACTTCCTGCTCGTCTGACGGCGTCACACCCGCTTCAAGGAGCGACACAGGCTGTCCTCCAGCTGGCAGCTGCCCACTAGCTGCCTCCAACGCGGCAACGGGTACCGGCTGCTTCGTAGCCGGGATAAGCTCCATATAGGGGTACAGTCGACGATACGCCAGATCGCGGAAAAGGCTGCGTACGAAGAACAACACCAAAATCAGTCCTACGATCGACGCAAGCGCTTTGGCGCCCGTGATATACAGCTCGTGGCGTTGAGCGGCTCGCAGGGCCTCCTGTTGCTGAGCATAATAACTCTGATCGAAAGTAGCCGTCGTCACCACCAACGTATCGCCCCGGGATGGGTCAAGCCCCACAGCGGCGGCTATCATCTGCTCAATGTTCCGTTGCTGTTCCGGAGGTACACTCTCATCAAGTAGCACGGCCACAGACAGGCGTTTCACGCGCCCCGGCTCCCGGACCAGGTTTTGCACCGTCTTGGAAACCTCATAGTTATAAACGGCCTCCCGGCGTAAGTATCCGCCCTCCTTCGTATTCGTGATCACGTTCTGATAGCTCAGCACTTCCGGCTGATTGCTATCCACACCAGGGACACCACCTACCTGGACGCCCGGCTGCCCCTGATACTCCTCAACGACACGAGAGCTCCTGATCACACCTGCATCCGGGCCTCCCGAGGAATAGATCTCGCTGCTGGTCTCCAGGCGATCCCAATCCATGGCCACACTAACCTGGACCGCGGCCCGGCCTGGCCCCAGTGCCTTGTCGAGCAAACTTTGCAGCCTATTCTGAGTCTCTATCTCATACTTGCGTTGCAGTTCAATCTGCGTCGCGCTGATCTGCGCGATACTGGGCACGCCGGGCTCCCCAGTGCCGCTCTGTAGAACATTCCCCTCTACGTCTACGACCGTGACACGCTCCGGTTCAAGGTCTTGGACACTGCTCGCCACCAGATGTGTAATCGCTTCAACCTGCCCACGGTCCAGGCGCCGTCCCGGCTTCAACTGGACGAGCACAGAAGCACTAGGTTTCCTCTCCTCTTCAAGGAAAAGACTGGGTTCAGGGATGACGATATGGACGCGAGCAGCCTGCAACGGCTCCAGACTTTCGATCGTGCGAGCTAACTCGCCCTCCAAGGCACGCTGGTAATTGACCTTCTGCACAAAATCAGTCATCCCCAGATTACCCAACTCGCCCGTATCGAAGATCTCGAACCCCACCGTGCCTCCTCTTGGAAGTCCCTGCCGGGCCAAGTCCAGCCGGACCTCATGAACTTGGCGCGCGGGGACCTTGATTACGGTCCCATCTCCCTCGATCCGGTAAGGCACGTTACTCTTCTTAAGGGCTTCAACAATCTCTGCAGCGTCCTGCTCGGTCAGACCGCTAAACGCGACAGCATACTCCGGCGCTTGAGCCAGCGCTATGAGATAAAGGGCCATGGTCAGGCCGACAACGCCTAACCCGATGGCCACAAATTGCTGCCAGCGTTCCAGGTTCTGCCACCAGTCCAGGACTTGCTGCCGTATCGATTCCATGCCCGCCGAACCTCACTAGACCTGCATCCGCATGATCTCCTGATACGCCTCGATCAGCTTATTGCGTACCTGAAGGGCAAGCTGAAAACCGAGATCGGCTTTTTGAACGGCGATCATCACATCGTGCAGGTCGACCGGTTCGCCTAGGGCCAATCTGGTGGCGGCATCATCCGCCTCTTGCTGTAGTCGGTTGAGCTGCTCCAGTGCATCCCGCACCAGCTCGCCAAAAGAGGCCCCTCCTACGGCTTCAGGCCTGGCTCGATCTGCCTGGGTCGCCAGACCGCGGACGGACGGCGAGAGGACGGCATTCGTTCGCATCGTCGGGTCTATCGGCATACGCCCCTCCCAAGACTTGATCGGCGCGGCACTAGCGTCCGATCTCCAACGCCTTCAGGGCCATACTCTTGGTGGTTTGGGCAGCGATGAGGTTGGCCTCATATGCGCGTGCCGCTGCCATCATGTTTACCATCTCGGACACGATATCGACATTGGGGTAAGTGACGTACCCATCAGGGTCCGCGTCGGGATGGTCAGGATCGTAGACCTTGACACCAGGCCGTCGGTCTTCCAGGATCGCCGCCACCCGAACCCCCAGCTGTGCAGGCATCCCCCGGTTTATCTCCTTGGCATGCCCGACCGGTTTGGCGGGCTGTACCGGGGCGAAAACCACCACTCGTCTGCGATATGGACCCCCTTCCGGCGTTCGGGTCGTCTGCTGATTCGCGATATTGTTGGCGATTACGTCCATGCGTAGCCGCTCGGCCGTGAGGGCTGACGCACTGATGCGTAATGCCGTGAACACCCCCATTACCACCTCCTCCGGTTTCGCTCAGCATCAGACCTCTGCCTGCAAGATCTTGACCAGCGGGCTGACCTTACCATTAACCTGGAATAACGCCTGATGCTCCCATGCCGGGTCACGCCCGCCTCCCAGAGCGTTAGCGATGACCCAGTAGCTATAAGCGAAATAGTAAGGCTCACGGCGTTGCATGTATCGATAGGCTTCCGTCAAAATGCGAACCTGTTCCTCCTCGCTAAGCTGAGGGCCGGCATAGACTCCGGCCTCCGTACCGATCTGCGGCAGGCTTCGTCCCAACTCCTCCCGGATGATCGCGTCATACTGCCGGATTCGCAGGAAATCCGGGCCGTAGTTATGCACGCTTAACCAGGCGCGGTCCAGCACATCTACAGCGCCTCGCGCCTTGATCTCCCGTAACGCCTCTCGCAGGAATACCAGATCATCCACATCACCTTGAGGACTGAGTGCGCCGAATCCTGGCAATCCCCCATTAGCGGCCACGACCCGCGCCGCGGGCAGCCAGAGGTCGATATAGCGCTTTACATGGGGAAAGCGACCTTGATTTTCCACCCGAAGGTTCGGTTCATTGTAAAGTTGGAAATAGTACACGCCTAGACGACGATAATGTCGCACCAGGGCAGCTAGGTCGCCTTGTATTGGGGCGCCACCATCGGTGTAGATGCGCATGATAGGCATGATGCCGGATTCAACCAGACGCCTGACTAAATAGTCGTTGGCACCGATCTGAGCGTCCTGATTCAAAAAGGTGACCCAGCGGATCCCCATCCGGCGTGCCTCAGCCACGAAACGATCCACCACCTCCGGCGGGGAGCTGGTAGTGGGGATCCAATGTATGCCCCGACCATTGTTATGGGGTGGCTGGGGATATTCTGATAGATCAAGGGGGCGATCCATCGCTACCGGTGAGGCCACCGACAGCGCTTCACGTGACGGCGTCACAGAGACCGACGGGGTGTGTAACCTTGTGGACTCCTCAAATGACTCCTGATCTTGGGAAGCCCGAGGCAGAATTCGCAAACGGCTGAGCAGGAACGCGGGCAGCGCTGGCCGAGTCCCTGTGACAAGATAGCGCAGGCTCTGCCAGCGATTCAGGAAAGCCGGCGCCTGCTTTGAGGAAGGATGAGAGGTCTGGTCAACGCTGGTCTGTCGGAGAATATCGGCGAAAGCCATGCTCGTTACCTGAGCATGCTCGGCCGCCTGACCCGCTTTTCCGAGAAGATGCACTGGCGTCTTCTGCGTCACCGTGGAGACACCGGAAGCACTCATGGCGTCCTCGCAGCACCACAAATAAACTCTAATCGTACACCGGTTTCACTATATCGCGAGAGCATCTCAAGGAGAGTAAAGAGTAGGTAAGCAACTCGTAAACATTTCGCAAAAAATGCCAAGGCAGCGATTGGCTTGCCTTGGGGGGAAAGACGCTATCCCTCCTCGTAGCATGTTCATAAACAGTAGCCCCGGCACAATGTCCGGGGCTACTGTTTCTCGCTTTATTTGTCCACTGAATGATCGGTGGCTTGGATGGTCGCGGCACTCTTCTCACGCCGCCCAGTTTCCTATCAGCGGATCATCAGTTCATAGCCTGCGGTCTCCTATGCGTTGAATCCGCTGTCTATAGGTTAGAGGGAAAGCATAACTTTACAGGATCGTCGTGAAGCCGAAGACACGGGCGAACCATGCGTTCAGTTTGCCGATCGTATTCGTGTACACGATGATGCCCATGCCGATCAGGAACAGCCCGCTAATGATGGAGACCAGGTTCATCCGTCGGTTCAGGCTTCGTAGCCACCCGGATAGCCGGTCCAAGGCCAGACCCATCAGGAGGAATGGGATGCCCAGCCCCGCCGAGTAGACCGCCAGGAGAAGGGCGCCGCGTCCCACGGTCGCGGTGTTGCTGGCCAGCAGCAGGATGCCGGATAGCGTGACCCCAATGCACGGTGTCCATCCGGCGCCGAAGAACACCCCGACCAGCAGGGACGAGAGGTAACCGAGCTGCGGGTTTCCCCTGAATGCCACGCGCCTCTCCTGGTAGAGGCAGGGGATCTTTAATACGCCCATGTAGTGCAGGCCGAAGACGATCAAGAGCACGCCGCCGATCTTCTGGATAATGGGGATGAAATCGTACAGGAGGTATCCGATCAGCCCCACCGAGGCCCCCAAAGCCACGAAAACCGACGAGAAGCCAAGGACGAAGCTCAGCGCGTGGAGGAAGGTAGCCCGTCGGTCCGTGATCAGAACACCCCCCGACATGCGCACGGTCGCCCCGCTCAGGTAACCAACGTAGCCCGGGGCCAGGGGCAGCACACAAGGGGAGAGAAAGGAGAGCAGCCCGGCGGCCAACGCTAACAGTATCGAGATGTTGGGAGTATCCACAATGTTACGCCTCCCCGAAGTAGCTGTCCACAGTCCTACAGGCTGTAGTGTAAAGGCTCATAGAAAAACGCGTCAAAACGTTCCGACGCGGGTCGTATCAACGGCATCAGGATATGGTGTTCAGGCTCTCCTGAGCGTCTGCCATCCGTGGCAGATCTCGGTCGCGATCTGGCTTTGCGGGCCCATTATATAGGTGCACCTGAGATTCGGTCAACTTCTACTGCTCAAAGCAAAATCAGCGTCATGGGGCCAAGCCGATCAGCCCGCGGGGCGTGGAACGCGCCTTTTAGCGGGGAAGCTCGTAGGCTGAATGACGCTGGTACCATCGTGAGGGGCAGAGCACAATGGAGATAAGACGTCGAAGGCTCGAATCCATTCGATCTCTGGCGGTTCCGGGAGGTGAGATATCGTGAGCTCTCGGAGGCTAATCTCCATCTGTGGCTGATGGTGGCCTGTTATCTCTTTCCCATCGCCGCGCTGGGGGCCATCTTCCTGTTCAACGTCACGGCCGGGAGGCCGACCTGGAGGCGCGAATCGAGGCCGTTGGCCGCCGAGGAGAAAAGCGAAGGAGCCTGAACGGGCTCTGAGCGGGACGACCGGAGATCCGGTCCACTGCTTTCGGACAGGCCGCGCCTGTCGATAAACGGCGCCGCTCATATTGGCATGCGCGATAAAAACGCAGGACGACGCATGCGTCGCCTTTACATAATGTAGGGGTGACCGGCCGATCGTCCCTACAGAGGAGTGTGGTGTCTATCGATATTGAAGGAACGGCATTATGCCTCCATTTAGGAACGAATATGGACCGTCCGATCATCCATACACAAAACCTGCAAAAGGTGTATAAAGCGCGAGGGAAGGCCGAGATTCAGGCCGTGTGTGATGGGCATGTCCATATGGCTCTTCGGCGTGCCGCTGCGAGGCAGCCTGTGGCTCTTCTATGGCGTTTCCGTCCTCATGTTCCTGAGCAGCAGCGGCATCGGGGTGTTGATGGGCACCATTGCCCAGAACATGCAGCAGACGTTGCTGCTGGCCTTCTTCATCCTCTTCCCGCTGGCGTTCCTCTCCGGGACCATGGTGCCAATCCACAACATGCCCCCGGTGATGCAGTGGCTGACCTACCTCAGCCCGCTGCGCTACTACGTGGAGGCCACGCTGGGGATCTTCCTCAAGGGCGTCGGGCTGGAGATCCTCTGGCCTCAGACGCTGGCGTTGGCGATCTACGGGCTGGCGCTGTTGGGGATCAGCACGCTGCGTTTCCGGCGTAGCCTGGCATGAGAGCACTATCCGGCCTTGATCACGACGGATGCGCCTCGCTCATGGTAACCGCTTGATGATTTGCACGCCGATCCAGGCGCCGCCGAACAGGCCCAGGCCGAAGACCCAGCCGTTCAACGCCAGCGATGGGATGGCCGAGAAGAACCCGCCGATGTTGCAGCCCATGGCCAATCGGGCACCATATCCCATCGCCACGCCGCCCAGGAAGGACTGCACGTACCGCCGTCGCGGCGCGAAGCGGATCTTGAACTCGCCCGCGAGGAGCGCGGCCGTGAAGGCCCCGAAGATCAGCCCCCAGTCCAACAGGCTGCCGCCGCTCTGCCACGGGATGTGGCTCAGCAACTGCTTGCCAGCGGGCTTGTCCCCGTAATACAACAGGTTCTGAGCGGGATATCCTAACACGTAAGCGATCCACCCGGCCCATCGGGAGATCGCGGTCGTGATACCCCATGGTTTCTTGTAGAGGTATTCCAGGATGTTGAGTACGCCTAAGGCGGCCCCACCAAGCAAAGCTGGCCATGCCCGGACGAAGATGGTTTCCCATCCAGCCCGCAGGCGCTCAGCGAACGTGGCGGCCGGCGCGGGGGCTTCACGTCGCGGCACGATGCCTCCGGCGCGCGTTTCCCACCAGACGACGAGCAAGTACAACCCCAGTAGCACGAGCAGGGTGATACTCACCGCGCCGCCCCAGCCCATGACTTGCGGGAACCATATCTTGGGCTGACGCGAGACCACTGCTGGCCACCACCATTCCCAGCTGAGGGCCAGCAGGAACGAGCCCACGATCATGCCGATGAGGGCGATCCACTGTGCCACGTATCCCTCACCCATGCGATAGAGCGTCCCCGAGGCGCAACCGCCAGCGACGACCATGCCGGTGCCGAACAGGAGTCCACCCAAGAGCGTGTGCCATCCCGTCGGATATACGTTCCCAGTGATCCCCTGGGATGGATCCGGAACGGCCCTGTGCATGATCAGGGCGAAACCCAGGGTGGCGACGCCCAGGCCCACGAGGACCCCCTTCATCAGCCGACCATCCTGAAGCAGGAAGAGGTCGCGGAACGCCGAGGTAAAGCAGAATCGACTACGCTGTACCAGGAAGCCGTATCCGAGGCCGAACAGCCAGAACATGGCCAAGCCAGCGCTCGCCTGGCTCAGCCAGACCAGGATCAACACCCCCACCACCGCGGCTAGCAGCCCCCAAATCGTATGGCGGCTGATCCGAAGGCCGGCAAGCGCCGATTGCGTCACATTCAGTATGATCATAGTTTACCCTCCTCGTGCTGGACTTTGACAAAAGAAAAGAGGCTCGCGCGGCCCACGTCTCGGGCGACGAGCCTCTCTCAAGCCAAGGATTGAATTGAAACCAACTACCATCAGGCGACCCACATACTCACAGTGGGCCGCTGAACGTGTCGCACATCCTCACATCATCGTGTCCCGGCTGTGCCTGCCATTTCCCCCGGCCTGGGCCACGCCCATCGCCCGGATTCGGATCAGGCGCAGCGGGCGCCGACGACTCTCCCCGGGTTGGCGTATCGCCACGGCCGCGCGTACACCGCGGGGCGCCATCGACGCCCGCTACGTACAGATACACTGTAATGACCGGGTACGGAACATGGGCTGTCCCTCGGCAACCGTCCGGGACACGATGGGAACCTCTCCCCTAGCCTTTACCTTATATTACCGGCTCTCACCATTCATGGCAAGTCATGGACGCCTCTGGTTAGGGGGCGGAAGAAAGTCGAAGATCAACCGTAGGAGCGCCATCTTGCCGGGTAGGATTACCCGCGCCGTGAGCTCGGCCTTCGTACAGCCGCAGGTCGTGTACTTGTTAGCCGATCATAAGCGAGCATCGCTTTCCATGGTTATCACTGACCAAGTCATGATCTGATCATCAACTGATGCGGGCGGCCGTCATCCTGCCAAGAGACCGATACCACCTTGGTCGCTGGGTCGAACGTCGCGTCCACTGGTCGGCCATCCAGCATGACTGAAGTGGGCGTCGTTGACCAGCCGTGGAAGCGGACCACGATCCGCCGCGGCGCGGGCCTGTAGCGCCCTTGCCTCTCTCCCACTGTTAGCACGACCTCTCCGTCGCCTTCTTTATAGATGAACTTTGTAGTCGCCCACATCCCCTCGCGATAGGCCATCGTTAATCCGTCGTCCTCATAGAGCACGAAGTGACCTGCATCTCCCCCGTATATCTCCAGGGTCAACGGATCAAGCGGCTTCTCGTCTGTATACTGCATCACCGGGCCTATGGGGATGATACTCCCTGCACGCACATACAACGGCAGGGTATCCAGCGGCGCCTCCGCCACGATCCACGCCGGGCCGGTATGCACGTCCTCCGTCCAATAATCGATCCAGCGGCCGGCGGGCAGATAGACCGCCCGATGGGGCATGTTCTCCTGGTAGATGGGTGCCACCAGGAAGGCATCCCCCCACAGGAACTGGTCGCTGATGTCGTAGACGATGGGATCATCCGGGTATGCATATGCCAGTGGTCGCATGATCGGCGCGCCGGTCTGGGATGCCTCCCAGAAGAGGGTGTAGGTGTATGGCAACAGCCGATAGCGTAACTCCAGGTACTTGCGAGCGATGCGCTCCGTCTCCGGGCCAAAGGCCCACGGCTCCTGGTCACGGGTGTCCAGCGCGCTATGGGTGCGACAGAAGGGCATGAACGCGCCCAACTGCACCCATCGGGCGTATAGTTCCGGTGTGCAGTCGTCGCTGAAGCCGCCGATATCCACACCCACGAAGGGCTGGCCAGCCATGCCGACGCTCATACACATGGGCATGGCGAGCCATAGATGTTCCCACCAGCTCGAATTATCGCCCATCCACACGGCCGCGTAGCGCTGCACGCCCGCGTAGGCCGCCCGGGTGAGCACGAACGGCCGCTCGTTCGGCCGCAGGCGCTCCAGCCCCTCTCGCGTGGCGCGGGCCATCAGCATCCCATACACGTTATGTGACTTACTGTGGGGCGTCTCGTGGCCGTTATCGTAGTGGATGACGTCCTCATCCATGGTCCAATTGACGCCGCCGAACACCGAGGGCTCATTCATATCGTCCCATATGCCGGCGACGCCGATCTCGACCAATTCGCGATGTAGGTCGCCCCACCAACGGCGCACCTCGGGATGGGTGAAGTCGGGGAACACCGCGTCGCCCGGCCAGACCGGGCCTACGAAGGGCGTGCCATCCGGCTTGCGACAGAAGTAACCGCGAGCCAGGCCCTCCCGATAGACATAATATTCCTCATCCACTTTGACGCCGGGATCGATGATGGTGACGATCCGGAAGCCTTGCTCGCGCAGATCCGCGATGAGCCGCGCCGGGTCAGGAAAGCGCTCTTTGTCCCACGTGAAGACCCGATACCCATCCATATAGTCGATGTCCAGATAGATCACGTCGGTAGGCAGATTGCGACGGCGCAGCCCCTCGGCGATCTCCCGCACTCGGGATTCCGGATAATAGCTCCAGCGACATTGGTGATGCCCAAGAGCCCAGCGAGGCGGGAGAGGCATCCGTCCCGTGAGCTCAGTGTAGCGATCCAGGATAGCCGCTGGCGTCGGCCCATAGATGAAGTAATAATTCAATTCACCCCCGGCCGCGTCGTAGCGGAAGACGCCGGGCTCGCTGTATCCGAAGTCGAAGTGGCTGCGCCATGTGTTATCGAAGAAGCGGGCATATCCCAGCCCAGGACGCAGGCCGAGATAGATGGGATATGACTCATACATGGGGTCCGTGGTGGGGAGATGGCGCGGGTGCGCGTCGGTGTTCCACATCTCCCACTTGTGATCCCGCTTGTCCAGGGGGCCGACCTTCTCGCCGAGACCCAGGATGTGCTCGTCGTCGGGCAGGACGAAGTAGGCCACCGGCGCGCCATCCTGCCATCCCATGCCCCGGGCGTCCTCGTCCGCCGATAGGAGACCGCCTTGAGCGTCGTAGAAGCGCAGGCGCAATGGCTGCTTCCCAATCTCCAATCTCAACTTCTCCGTAGAGAGGGATATCCCCCGCGCGGTCTCGCTGACATCGACCGCAGCGCCGTCCCAATCGCTCTTGACGACGGCCCACGACTCGTCCGGTCCGAACTCTTCTCCGGGCGTGGCGCGTACCCGGATCAGGTCGGGGGCCAACACATAGATACGCACTCGCCCGCCCTGACAGAACAGGTCAAACTGGTTATTGCGCCGTTCCCAACGGATCAGATTGCCGATGTGTTGTGTTCCTTGCGGAATCATCTTATCACCTCTACGTATCAAGCGAAGGTTTAGTAGGGGCACGGCGTCGCCGTGCCCCTACTAAACCCGGGTTGAGTGCGACGTTGTCATAGAATGCCATCTATGCCAATATGAGCGCACGAGAAAGGCGGGCCAGATCTCTGGCATGAGATCCAGCCCGCCGCGCCGTCTATATCCTCAGCCTGCCGGGGGTCAGTACTTCCCGTATAGCGGGCCAAAGGCCGCGCAGGCGCGGAAGTCAGCTCCCTGGGGATCCATGGCACCAAAGGCGGTCCAGGCGCTGGGGCGGAAGATCCGCTCTTCCGGCACGTTGTGCATGTAGACCGGGATGCGCAGTATGGAGGCCAGCGTGATGAGATCGGCGCCGATGTGGCCGTAGCTCATCGCGCAGTGATTGGCTCCCCAATTATACATGACGGAGTAGACATCCCGGAAGGGGCCGCTGCCGGTCAGGTTGGGCACGAACCAGTGGGTCGGCCAGGTGGGGTTGGTGCGCTCGTTCAGGATATGATGGACCTCATCGGGGAGATCCACCGTCCACCCCTCGGCGATCTGTAAGGCCGGGCCGAGCCCCTTGATCAGGTTGATGCGGAACATGGTGACCGGCATGCCGCCCTTCGTCAGGAAGCCAGAGGAGAAGCCACCGCCGCGGAAGTACTCGGTGATGGCCGGATACCAGGTCGTCGCATCCAGGCACGCGGCCACCTCTTCGGGCGTGATCTCCCAATAGGGCTTCATGACGGGCTGCCCGTCCCTCGTCTGCTGGCCCGTGGCATCCAGCGCGGCCGCGCCCGAATTGATCAGGTGGATGATGCCGCCCTCCGCCAACCCGGTCAGCTCATAGCCGGTCACGCGCTTCACCGCGGCCGGACTCCAGTAGGTCCGCACATCCGCGAACACCTGAGCCGTACCGGTCAGCAGATGGCCGAAGAGCATGGAGACCCCGTTCAAGCAATCATTCTCCGTGGCCACGATGAACGGCTCGCGGATGCCGTTCCAGTCGAACGAGGAGTTGAGGATCGCCTCCAGAAAGTCGCCATTGGGGAAGTGATCCGTCCACTGACGCTGCCCTTGGAAACCGGCCGCAATCGCGTTGTGTCCCAGTGCCTCCTCGCCGTAGCCGAGTTCAGCCAATCGTGGGTTGCCCACCATCAAATCGCGAGCGATCATGGCCATCTTGACCACGATCTCCCAGTCCCGATCCTTCTGCTCCCGGGTGCGCTGCTTCTCGGGCGGGTTATAGTCACGTCCTTCCTTGCAATTCTCCCGCACCCAGCGGATGGCTCGCTCGAACTCCTCCTTGTCGTAGATCTCCTCCTCGATCCGGCGGACGAACTCGGTCATGTCCACCGTCTCCACCCGCATGCCCAGGTAGGCCTCGAAGAAGTCCTGAT
>DUEN01000162.1 GCA_011176545.1 Caldilineae bacterium
AAGGTGATACGTGAAATGGATTTCGTCTCTATGAGCTAAGACTCCCTCAGCATCGTTAACTTAATACCGATGGGGCAACCGGCCGGTCGCCCCTACCATTGAAAGCAGCACGTGCGTTGTCCTATAATATTTCTAGCGTGTATGTCAATATGAGCGATACACATAAACACAAGAGGTAGTTCGCACTTAACCCTGGTTGTTGCCAAAGCGCCACATCTGCATGGTGGAGAATATAATATGTAGAGCCGGTTCCCATACCGGCCACAAGATGGCGGGTAAGAAACCCGCCCTACATGCCCTCCATGGTTGAATGCGGTGCTACCACACAAGATGTAGGGCGAGAAATCCATCATACATATCCTCTACGGTTGAAAGTGGTGCTATGTCCAATAGTTGACGACTCGGCTGCTGATTCATATAATGCGTCAGGTTTGCTACTGCCTTGGATGCGAAGCCAATCTGTAGGAAGGGTGTACATGGAAGAGAGTTCCTCTCCTCCAAGTCCGGGCCAACGTACCCGGCATGAGCCTTCACCCCACCCCGCTATGGGCCGCGCGGCCCTGGGGCGTGGCGTGGTGTACAACCGCATACGTCGCTCCCCGAAGGGCCTCAGCGCGCCCATGATTTTCCCCGCTTAGCCCCCGCGCTCCGGCCCTCCAGGGAGCGTGATCCCATACGCAAGGAGGGCCACGATGGAGCGCCTGCTGATCGAGAGTGCGCTGGAGCGCGTGCGTCACGCGCTAGAACATAACGATATCGACCAGGCCGTCGCGATCATCGAGAGCCTCCGCCCGGCCGATCAAGCCGAGGTGTTCTCCGAATTAGATGAGGAGGACCAGGAGGCATTGTTGCCGCGCCTGTCGCCGGAGGATTCGGCTGATATCCTGGAGGAGTTGGATGAGGAGGAGGCGGCTGAGCTGGCCCGCTCGTTGCCTCACCATACGCTGGCCCGCATCGTCGAGGAGATGGAGCCAGACGAGGCGGCCGACCTCCTGGGCGATATCCCGCCCGAGCAGGCCGAGGCGGTGCTGGCCAGCCTGGAAGATCCGGATGAGGTGCGGCCGCTCTTGATACATCCGGACGACACGGCCGGCGGCTTGATGACCTCGGAGTTCCTGGCGCTGCGTCGCCGCACCACGGTGGCTGAGGCGTTGGAGGCCGTGCGCCGATGGCATCCAGAAGGTCACGTGGCTGATCATCTGTTCGTCGTTGACCGGAACGGCGTGCTATGTGGGATGGTCACGTTGCGCCAGCTCATCCTGGCCGAGCCCCATCAACGCATGATGGACATCATGGACCCAGAGGTCATCAGCGTGCCAGTGGGGACGGATCAGGAGGAGTGCGCACGCCTGATGGATCGCTATGACCTCCTGGTGTTGCCCGTGGTCGATGAGCATCACCGGCTGTTGGGCGTGATCACGGTGGATGACCTAGTGGATGTGCTGCAGGAGGAGGTGACGGAGGACATCCAAAGGCTGGGTGGGTCCCAGCCGTTGGGCGGGCCCTATCTGGACACCCGGGTCACGCGGGTGGCTCGAAGCCGCATCGGCTGGTTGCTCCTGCTGTTCGTCACGGAGACGTTAACGGGGACCGTGTTGCGCCTGTTCGAGCACGAGCTGGATGCGGTGGTCTCCCTGACGTTCTTCATCCCCCTGTTGATCGGCACGGGCGGCAACGCGGGATCTCAGACGATTAGCACGATCATCCGCGCGCTGGCCGTCGGTGATATCGAGCTGGGGGACGCTTTGAGGGTGCTCTGGCATGAGTTGCGCGTGGGGCTCGTGTTGGGGATGGCGATGGGGGCCGTTGGCTACGCGCGGGCGCTGGCCTGGGGCACCGAGTCCGCGGTGGCCAGCGCAGTGGCCGCCGCCCTGCTGCTGATCGTCCTGTGGGCGAACGTGATCGGATCCCTCCTGCCGTTGTTGGCCAGCCGGCTGCACATCGACCCTGCCATCGTGTCCGGCCCGTTCATGAGCACGCTAGTGGACGCGACCGGTCTGCTTATTTATTTGTATGTCGCCAAGTTGATCCTGGGGATTTGATACAGGAGAGCCGTTGCACAATAGGTGAAAAGCACAACATTTTGTGGGGCGACACATGCATTGCCCCTACATATCGTGGGGTTCTACTATTCTGCGTTCTCTGCGCCTCAGCGGTGAGATAAGAGCAGCGCCTCAGCTAGGCGACCCCACTCCTCCAACGTGAGCGTCTCCGCGCGGCGGCGGGGATCGATGCCCGCTGCCTCCAGCGCGGCGGTGACCTCCCGCGCGGGGCGCCCCAGGCCGGCGGCCAGGGCATTACGTAGTTGTTTACGACGCTGGCTGAACCCAGCCCGCACGACGCGGAAGAAGCCCTTGACGTTCTCCACGGACACGGCTGGCTGCGGCCGCCGTCGGAGCCGCACAACCGCGGAGTCCACTTTGGGTGCCGGATAGAACGCCCCCGCCGGGATGCGATCGACGATCTCTACCTCGGCGTAGAATTGCACGCTCACCGCGAGGATGCTCATGCGCGGCGGCAGCGCCGCCATGCGCTGCGCCACCTCTTTTTGCACCGTCAGCACGATCAACGACGGCGGCACACGAGCCTCCAACAGATGCCGGATGGCGGCCGAGGCGATGTAGTAGGGCAGGTTGGCGACGACCTTATAGCTCATGGGCTCAGACGCTGAGGGCGTGAACGCCGTCTCCTGTTCGATCAGCTCCGCCGGGTCGAGGGCCAGGATGTCGCCGTGGATCACGCGCACGTTCTCATGCTCGGCCAGCACCTCTTGCAGGATGGGCAGCATGCGCTCATCCAGTTCCACCGCGATGACGCGCCCGGCCTCCCTCGCCAGGCGGGTGGTCAGCGTCCCCAGACCCGGCCCGATCTCCAGCACGATATCCTCCGGGCTTAGCTCCGCCGCGGCCACGATGCGCGCCAGGTGGACCTCGTCAACCAGGAAGTTCTGTCCGAGTCCTTTACGAGGTCGGAGATTGAATCTCCGCAAGATCTCATGAACGTTCATAATTATGCCTCGCCTAGAGTATAGCATACATCATCGGCCTCCTCATACCCCAAAGCCCGTCTCGTCGGCTATTCGACATCTTTCCTAGCTTAAGTGCGCCGTTGAGATACCTCAGAGACCTTCGAAGTCAGTAGGGCACTATCCAAAGCCTTGATCGAAAAAGTTATCCCTAACGATCAGCGACCTTTTATGAGAGGCAATGATCTGGATCATGCTCTAGAATAGCAGAGGGTGATATAATCGTACCAAAATATTGGTACGAATCCCCCAGAAATTGTAGGTTAGAAAACAAAATACTAGTATATCCCCTTAGAGCGTATCTGAATTAAAGACGTGATGCCTAGATTTTAATCTTTTAGGCGGCGTGTTTAATCGCTGCTTCAGGCAGAAGATTCTCAGGTGCGCTCTTAGAGGATACCAACAGGAGAGAGGGGAAGGTAAGATGGCAAAACTAGTTATATTCTGTGGATCTGATGTTCCAGAGCGGGCGTTTCCTCCTTTTATGCTTGGGGCGGGAGCCCTCGCTTCTGAGATGGAGGTGATGTACTTCTTCACAATGAGTGGGTTGAATATCGTCAAGAAAGGAGGAGCTGAGAAGATCGTACTCCCCAACGCGCCCATGACGTTGCCGGAGTTCATCGAGAAGGTCCAAGAGATGGGCGCTCGTATGGTCGCCTGCTCCGCTGCTCTGCCGATCATGGGTGTCAAGGAAGATGAGATCATTGATGGAGTTACCCTGGCTGGCATCGTTACCTTCCTGGAGGAAGCACAAAGCGCTGATATCGTCATGACGTTCTGAGAACGAGGTTTTTGGTAAGCCACAATCGTCACCCTATATAGCAGTTATAACCAGAAAAACCACTAGATATAGTGGTGGAATTGTTTTGGCCCGAAGTTCAACAGGTGACTAAATGGGGAGGTTCCTGAGATGACGGAAGTGGATCTGGAGAAACTAGAGACGACCGTGATAGACGCACGCGGCACGGCCTGTCCAGGTCCTCTGCTGGAAGCGAAGAAGGGGATCGGCAAAGTCTCAGTGGGCGGTGTGATAGAGATCTGGTCCAGTGACCCTGGAACTAAGAACGAAATCCCTGTATGGTGCAAGAAAGTGGGGCATGAGTTCCTTGGGGTCTTGCAAGGCCCAGGTTATGATCGCATCTTTGTACGCCGAAAGAAATAACCGATCCAGCCAGGGTAACTTCGCATCACTTTGCTAAATTATCGCCTCTTCTAACAGATTCTGGCTGATGGGGGGGGAGGTACATTCGAACGCAGTTGACGAGCTGCGGGTGTATCTTTTGTCCTTTCAGTGGCGGCTTGGGGCGGACCACCTCTCGCTGCTGTTTCCCCTATTTCGATAGAGAGTTTGATACACTCAATATATTTTCATCGCGCCCATCTATCGGGCGCATAGTGCGAATCGCCTGGCGAAGTAGGTCTGAAGAGGTACGAGCGAAAAGTTCCCCCTCTGTGAGGTTGCGTGATGCATCCTTTGCTTCATGCCTCCTGCCGGAGCGACCTTTGCAGCCTTTGAAGCTGGGGCTGTGTGACCAATTGCATCGGAGCATACAGCGTCTCTTGAGTGCCTGAAAGCTGTGGAGGGGAAAATGGACCCGTCAACTGGGACTGCTGAACGGCCCAAGACTAAGATACTAATTATCACGGAATTGCTCACCTCTTATCTGGGCGCAGATGCGGCGGGGCAGATGCACCTGGAGTATCCCTCGAATACTTACATCCTCAAAACGCTTTGTGCGGTGATTTTCCCTGAGGATTTCTATTTACATTGCTTCGAGAAGGGGATTGATGGCATCATCGTCGCCTCAGGTGGCTCCGACTGCCCATACGAAGGCGCTTACAATCGGCTGGCTGCGCGGATCGGTCGGGTTTATGAGAAAATGCAGGAGCGAGGGTTAGACATTCGCCGGCTGAAGTTGACTGCCATCTGCAGTATTTGCACCAAGGCATTCGTGAATGAAGTCAACATGATGAATCAAGTGCTTGATGAACTTGGGCCTGTCAAGGCCAAGACATCGTCTACATGATCATTATCATTCCAAGGTGGGTGGAGGCCATCATCAGGTTCCTGCTCGGGCGAGGGAGGAGATGACGATGGACGTTGATGCGCTTGTGATCGGAGGAGGGATCGCTGGCCTACAGTCGGCTTTGGATCTCGCCGATCAAGGCTTTCAAGTGTTGTTGGTGGAGCGTCAGCCCAGTATTGGGGGAACGATGATTGCGTTGAGCAAGGTCTTCCCTACCCTGGACTGCGCGAGCTGTATCACGACGCCGAAAATGGCTGCCGTGGCGCACCATGAGAACATCACGATGTTCACCTACACCGAGGTGGAGTCGGTGCGAAAAGAAGGGGACAAGTTCAAGGTGCTCGTCACCCGGAAACCTCGATACGTGGATGAAAGCAAGTGCACCGGATGTCGGGTGTGTGAGTTCTCCTGCCCTGTGGATCTGCCCCATGAATTTGAGGGTAATCTAGGCGCGCGCAAGGCGATCTACGTCCCCTTCGGCACGGCTATTCCGCAGAAAGCGGTTCTGGATCTGGAGCACTGCATCCTTTGTGGCAAGTGCGAGAAGGTCTGCCCTGCTCAAGCTGTGGACTTCCTGCAAGAGCCAGAGCAGGTCACGGTCACGGCTAGAGCCATTATCCTCGCTACCGGCTTCAACCTGACGCCCATGGGGGCGAAGAAGGAATATCATGCGGAGGAGTATCCGAACGTCATCAATGCACTGCAGATGGAGCGGCTCCTGGCTCCGAACGGCCCCTACGGGCGGGTGCTCCGTCCTTCTGATGGCAAGATACCGAATAACATCGCCTACATCCAGTGCGCTGGCTCCCGGGACAAAAGCCTCGGAGTGCCGTACTGCTCACGGGTATGTTGCATGTATGCCATTAAACAAGCCATGTTGCTTTCCGGTGCGTTGCCTCTGGCCGACATCACGATTTATTACATGGATATCCGTGCCTTCGGCAAGGGGTATGAGCAGTTCTTCCAGACTGCCAGGGCCATGGGGATCAACTTTGTCAAAGGGAAGGTCGCCAGAATCGAGCAGATGGAGAACGGGGACCTCAAGCTGCGGGTCGAGCTGATGGACGAGACAGGGGCCGTCTCCGAGCCGATTCACGATCTGGTCGTCCTTTCCCTGGGTATGGTCCCCGGCTGCGATTTGCAGCAGATCATCCCGGTGGAGACCGATCAATATGGGTTCGTCAAATCACCGCAGCCTAAGATTGATCCGACGTTGACTAGCCTGGAGGGTGTCTTCGCTGCCGGAACGGCGATCAGTCCCAAAGACATCGTAGACACGATCATAGAGGGAAGTGCTGCCGCGGCTAAGGCGGCCGTCTACCTGGGCGCGCCTGCCGCCGTCGGGGGGAATGGAACTGGCCTCAAGCCCCGGATCGAAGCGGCGAAACTAGCATCGGAAGCAGCGTAAAGGCGGCGCGGGAGGGAGGACAAATGGGATCCGAAAAGCCCGTGAGAAAGATCGGGGTGTATATCTGCCACTGTGGTGGGAACATCGCCGACATCGTAAATGTGGAGCGAGTGGCTGAGGTTGTTGCAGGGGAGGGGGTTGATATCAGACGGCTGTCCCGGGAAATCGCCGAGATGGAGGAGGTGGACGTTGTACGCCACTTCATGTTCATGTGCTCCGACGCTGGCCAGCAACTGATCGAGGACGACATCAAGGAGAAAGGACTGGACGGCATCGTTGTTGCAGCTTGTTCCCCTTCCCTACACGAGACGACCTTCCGCAGAGCGATCGCCAGAGCGGGGCTAAACCCCTATCTCTATGAACATGTAAATCTCCGTGAGCAGGTCAGTTGGGCGCACCCCCATGATCCGGAGGGGGCTACCGAGAAGGCCATCCGCCTGGTGAGGGCAGGGGTGGTCAAAGCGGCTCTGCTTAAGCCGCTGGAGAAGGTTCGCGTGGAGGCCACGCGCCATGCGGTGGTTATCGGCGGCGGTATCGCTGGATTGCGAGCCTCCCTTGACCTGGCCCGTAAAGGTATCGGCGTCACCTTGATAGAGAGATCTCCTTTCTTGGGTGGACGGGTGGCGCAATTGCACAAGCTTTTCCCCACCGAAGAGGAGGCTAGGCCATTGCTCGCCAAGCTAGTCGAGGAGGTCCTGGCCGAGCCCAACATTGATGTGCGTACGTACACAGAAGTCATTGGCGTTGAAGGGTACGTGGGTGATTTCCGCCTGAGGGTTAGAACCCAGCCTCGCGGGGTGACGGAAGAGATTACTAACATAGAAGCGGCGATTGCAGCTTGCCCAGAGGAGGCCGACAATGAGTTCGACTACAATCTCACCAAGCGCAAGGCGATCTACCACCCTTACGCTGGGTGTACGCCAGCGATCCCGGCGATAGATTGGAAGCACTGCACGAAATGCGGCAAGTGCGTCGAAGCGGTAGGCGGTAAGGGGATCGTCCTGGATGCAGAGCCGGTGGAGAGTGAGATCCAAGCGGGTGTCATCATCGTGGCCACCGGCTTTACCCCTTACGAGCCTCGTCAGGGGGAGTACGGGTATGGCGTGCTGCCGGAAGTGATCACTCTACCACAATTGATCCGCCTCCTCGACCCTGAAGGTCCCACAGGCGGCAGGCTGGAGTGGAACGGGCGGAAGGTCCGGAGCGTGGCCTTCATCCACTGCGTGGGTAGCCGGCAGATCGAGGGGCTGGACGAGCCCGGCCCGGATGGCAGCCTGAACGAATATTGCTCTCGAGTGTGCTGCACGGCCACCCTCCAGGCGGCCAACGAAATCCGCGAGCGATTCCCCGAAGTTCGCGTATACGACCTGTACCGGGACATCCGTACCTATGGCTGGGGACACGAGGACTATTACGAGGAAGCCTCGAAGAAACAGGTATTGTTCA
>DUEN01000163.1 GCA_011176545.1 Caldilineae bacterium
CATCCAGGTTCGCCGTCGCCTCGTCCAGGATGAGGATAGGAGCATCCTTTAGCAGGGCACGGGCGATGGCGAGCCGCTGACGCTCACCGCTGCTCAGGCGTAACCCGTGCTCGCCGATCCACGTGTCATATCCCTGCGGGAGCGATCCTATGAACTCGTGGATGTGCGCCTTACGAGTGGCTTCGATCATCTCCTCCTCGCTGGCGTCCGGCCGGGCGAGGAGGAGATTCTCCCGGATCGTGCCGTTGAACAGGTACGTCCGCTGACCGACGACGGCGAACATCCGTCGGACATCCTCCTGACGATACCTCCGCAGGTCATGGCCACCCAGGAGGATCTCCCCCTCCTCATAGCTCCAGAAGCGCAGCAGCAGGTTGACCAGCGTGGATTTGCCTGCGCCGCTGGGGCCTACAATGGCCAACCGCTTCCCGCGCGGCAAGTCGAAGCTGACGCCGTTTAAGACGTAAGGCTCGCTAGGGGCGTAGCGGAACCGCAGATCGCGCACGACCAGGCTTGGATCATCTGGTAGGGGGAGAGGATCTAGGGGACCGCTCACGGCGGGAGCGGCATCGATGATCTCGAACAGCCGACGCGCCGCTTCGATGCTGCTATCCAGGTGTTGAGCCGCCTGCGGCAGCGGCTGGACGGCTTCGAAGCTGGCCAGGATCGCCAGCAAAAGGGAGGCCAGAAGGACCCCGTTGAGCTGTCCCCCATGCACCAGCGGGATGGCCGTAATGAGCACGACCCACATGGTCAGATGACCCATGAGGAGGCCCAGCGCCGCTTGAAGCCCGCTGACCCATGCCAGACGCTCCTGAGCCCTCGCCAGATCGTGACCGGCCGATTGCATCCGTTCCAGCCATCTTCGGGACCCTCCGAACGCGATCAGATCGGCCATGCCCTGGATGCCATCGACGATGTTCATGCTCAAAGCACCGCGAGCGGCCACCACCTCTCGCCCTCGGCTCAGCCATCGGATGATCGCCGGCGCTCCGATCCCGGAGATGACGAGGCCGCCCAAGACGATCCAGGATAGGGACGGGCTGTAGCCTCGCGTGAATCCGGTGATCCCCGCGGTGATGAAGATGGCCACCAGCGGCGGGGCAATCACGCGCACGTAGAAGTGTTGCAGGGACTCGATGTCGGCGATGATCCGGCTGAGGAGATCGCCGCTGCAATGTTGCATCAGCCGGGCGGGCGCCAGAGGCTCCAGGGCCTCGTAGAACCAGACCCGCAGCCGCGCCAGCAAATGGAACGTCGTCTGATGGGAGACATAACGTTCCAGATATCGAAACACGCCGCGAGCGATACCGAAGAATCGCACGCCCACGATGGCCACCTGAAGATCGGCGATGGAGGGGCGGAGGGCCGCGTAGGCGATGATATAGGCCGAGGTGGCCATCAGGCCGATGCTGCTGCCGATGGTGGCCGCGCCCAGCAACGTGGAGAGGAGGATCCATCCCTTGAAGGGGGCGACCAGGCCGAACAGGCGTCGGAGCGTCCTCTTCATGCGGCCCCTCCATAGGCCATGACCAGGGAGCTATACAGCCCCTCGCTTCGGATCAGCTCGGCATGCGTCCCCATTTCGGCCACGCGGCCCTCCGCCAATACGATGATCCGGTCGGCCCGCCGGACCGTGTTCAGACGGTGAGCGATGATGAGGGCCGTCCGCCCCTGTAGCAGACGTTCCATGGCCTCCTGGATCAGCGCCTCATGTTCAGGGTCCAGATGCGTGCTGGCCTCGTCCAGGATGACAAGGGGGGCGTCCTTGAGAAAGGCGCGCGCCAGCGCAATGCGCTGCGCCTGTCCGCTGCTCAGTCGGACTCCCCGTTCCCCGATAACCGTCTCGTAGCCCGCGGGAAGTTCCTGGATGAAATCGTGGGCGTGCGCCAGCCGGGCGGCTCGGATAACCTCCTCCAGGGGGGCGTCCGGCCGGGCGAGCCGGATGTTCGCCGCGACGGTGTCATGAAACAGGTAAGGCATCTGAGGGACCCAGGCGATCTGGACGCGCCACGCGTCCAAAGGCAGCTCCGTGAGGGGATACCCATCTATGGTGATCCTCCCGCTTTGCGGGTCGATGAATCGGAGCAAGAGGTGGGCGATCGTGCTTTTACCAGCGCCGCTGGGCCCCACCAGGGCGACCTTTTCTCCCGGATCGATGTGGAAGGTGACCCCGCGCAGACCCGCTTCGCGGTCATCACCATAGGCGTAGTGCACGTCCTCGAACCTTATGTGATAGCGCAAGGGAGGCATAACCCGTGCGGGAGCCCTCTCCTGGATCCGAGGTCGCGTCTCCAGGATCTCGAAGATCCGTCTGGCCGCGGAGATCCCGGACATACCGGCGTGAAACCGCGTCCCCAACAGGCGTAGCGGGATATAGAACTCGGGCGCCAGGAGCAGGACGAAGAAGGCTCGTTCGAAGTCCAGGCGCCCATAAAGGAGCCGTATCCCGATCTCCACCGCCACCACGGCCGTGCTCAGCGTGGCGACCATCTCCAGCACTAGGGCGGAGAGGAAGGCCACGCGCAGGACGCCCATCGTCGTCCGTCGGAAGCGATCGGTCATCTGGGCGATGACTTGGATCTGATCGCGACTGCGCCCGAACAGCTTGAGGGTCGTCATCCCCTGCAGGACGTCGAGGAAGTGGGCGCTCAGGCGGCTTAGCGTCTCCCACTGTCGCCTGTTCAGGGCGTCGGCGATGCTCCCGATGAGGATCATGAACAGGGGGATCAGCGGCGCGGTGAGGAGCAGTACCAACCCGGATAGCACGTCGCGAGGGATGATGAAGAAGAGATACGTCAGCGGGATCAGGACGGCCAACGCCAGCTGGGGAAGGTACTGGCTGAAATAAGCCTCCAGCGCCTCGATCCCCTCCGTGGCGACGTGATGCAGTTCGCCGGTGCGCTCGCCGCGGGCATAGGTGGGGCCCAGCGCCATCAGATGTGCGAGCAGCCGCTGGCGTAGGTCGGCCTTGATCCGTATGGCCGCCAGAAGTCCGCTCGTCTCGCTACCCCAGAGGGACAGCGACCTTCCCACGATCGCCAGGAGCAGGATGAGGAGCATAGGGCGAACCGCCCTTACGTCCGCCCCCTCCAGGAACACGGCGTGGATGACCTTGCTGAGATACCACGCCTGTAACACGGCGAGGAAGCCCGTGATGGCGCCCAGGCCGACGGTGACGATCAGGAGGGCGCGTACACCCGAGACCTCACGCAGGAGCCGCTCATCCAGGTTCATGAAGGCCGATCACCTGACGCGCGTCCCCTCAGTACTCCAGTTGCTGCTCCCGGGTGATCCGCCCGCGAAACACCCAGTAAGTCCAACCCTGGTATATCACCACGATGGGCACGAGGGTGAGAGCGATGATGGTCATCACCTTCAGCGTATACGGGTTGGAGGACGCGTTATAGATGGTCAGGCTCCAATCCGGGCTCAGGCTGGAGACCATGACGCGA
>DUEN01000164.1 GCA_011176545.1 Caldilineae bacterium
CGACGACGTTGGGGATGGTTCGCCCTGTTCGCCATCCTCATCATGGCGACTAAGGAAGATATGCCGCTGCTGGTGGGGATGATGGGGCTGTACGCCCTGGTCTGGGAACGTCAGCAGAAGGCAGGGCTGATCACCATGGCCGTCGGGGCGCTATGGTTCGTCCTCGCTGTCTTCGCGATCATCCCTCATTACACGCTGGGCGGCCAATCTCAGTATCTGGACCGCTATGCCGACGTATTGGGGCCTGCCGGGCTCACGCTCGCCAGCCTGCCCTCGCTGATCGTGGCCATGATACGCACGTTGCTCGGCCGGGAGACTGTGCGCTATATGGCCGGCCTGCTGTGGCCGATGGCGTTCACCCCCATCGCTGGATGGCCGACGTTGCTGATCGCAACGCCGTCCATCGCCCTCAATCTGCTCAGCAACAATCCCACCCAGCACGTCCTGGGCCGACACTACGTGGCCCCTATCGCGCCGGTAGTCATCGTGGCCGCGGTGATGGGGACGGCGTGGCTGGGCCGATGGATCGAGGCGAGGACGCCCTGGTCTCGCCGGCGCTGGACGGGCATCCTGGCGGCCCTCGTGCTGGTGTGCAGCCTGGCCGCGCAGTGGCGTGATGGGTTCACCCCCCTGGCCCGAGATTATACGCCCCCCGAATACACGGCGCATCACCGGCTGTTAAGCCGCTTTCTGGCGCAGATCCCGCCGGATGCCAGCGTGTCCACGCAACAGAACCTGAACCCTCATCTCTCCCAGCGAGAGCGAATCACGATCATTCCCTATGACATCAGCGGCGAATACCTTCTTTTGGACGTTACCACATATCCCGGTTACAATTACCGCAACATCCATGCCTGGCTCAAGGAGAACGTGGCCGGGCGGCCGGGATATGGGATCATCGACGCGGCCGATGGGTATATCCTGCTGCGTCGCGGCGCGGAGCCCAAGCCATTGCCCGATGCCTTCTTCGACTTCGCTCGTGTGCCCGAGGCCGAGCCGGAATATCCGGCCGTGGTGGACTTCGGCGACGCCATTCGCTTCCTGGGATTCGATATCCTGCCCCGGCGCTACGGCGAGCCATTTTATGCGCTTTACTTTCAGGCGCTGCGCCCGTTGGATCGGGACTATGCCATCACGCTTTACCTGGCCGACGAGCGCTATCAGCTACGTGGCGCGACCGAGATCCCGCAGATGACGCTGGTGTGGTACCCCACCAGCCTCTGGAAGCCGGGGGAGAGGATTCGGGTGATCGCCGACACGTTCACCTGGTGGTCAGGCGAGCTATCCGAGTTCTCGGTGGGGCTGGGCATCCTGGACGGAACTGACGTGTGGGACGTGGGCATCCGGCTCCGCCCGCAGATACGGGAGAGCCGGCTGGCCCCCCGACTCCTGGGCGATGGCACGATCCTGCACCTGATGCGCTTCTGCCAGGGGAAGCGTCGTCCGATGCCGATGCCGGAGTATCGCGATCAGTTACCAGAGCGCGCGGAGAACGAGGTAGGAGCTCGCGTCGGTGATCTGGTTGAGTTGCTGGGGTATCGCGTGGAGACACCCAAAGTACGGCCTGGAGAGACCGTGCGTGTGATCTTGTATTGGCGCGCGGTGAAGAATAGCCCGCCCGCGCATACCGTGTTCGTCCATCTCATCGATGAGCAGGGCGTCCTGCGCGGGCAGCAGGATAACCCGCCCGTCTTCGGCACACAGCCGCTGCCGCTGTGGTCGGCCGGGGACGAGGTGCGAGATCCTTACGCCTTCCCGGTCGCGGTGGATGCTCCCCCCGGACGTTATGCCCTCGCCGTCGGCCTGTATGATCCTGCAACCGGGGCTCGCCTGCCGGTAACGGGGCCGGACGGCGCTCCCTGGGGCGACCACATCCTCATCAAGAACGCGGTGCGCGTCCGATGAGCCTCAGCACGCGCCACGCCTTACGTTTTACGTTTTACGCATTACGCATGACGCATTGCATAAAACGTAAAACGTATTGCGTAAAACGTAAGACAATACGGCAACCCACACTCCTGATCGTATCCCTCCTCATCGCCACGTACATGTTCTTCTTCAGCGCGCTGACCATCGCTCGCCACCAGGCGTTGCAGACCAACGCGTACGATCTGGGCAACGTGGATCAGGCGGTATGGAACACGGCGAGGGGACGGCCGCTGGCCTTTACCAATTGGGAAGGGCGGGCGAAGACGTTTAAGGCGGGCACCCGGCTGGCTATGCACGTGGAGCCCATCTACTTCCTCATCGCGCCGCTGTATTGGATCTGGAGCGATCCCCGGGCGTTGCTGATCCTTCAGTCGGTTGTGGTCGCGCTGGGCGCGCTGCCCGCCTACTGGCTGGCTCGCGACAAGCTGGGGGATGGCCTGCCGGCCATTGTCTTCCCGGCCGCCTATCTGCTGTTCCCCGCGTTGGAGGCCGCCAACCTCTTCGACTTCCATGCCGTGACGTTAGCCGCCAGCCTGTTCCTCTTCGCCGCCTATGGACTGCTCAGCGGCCGCACCCGCGTGTTCCTGATCTTCGCTCTGCTGGCCGCGGCCTGTAAAGAGGAGATGCCGCTGCTGGTAGCCATGATGGGACTGTACGCGGCGTTCGTGCAGCCACGGCCCCGGCTGGGGCTCCCTGTAGCGGCGATTGGGGTCACTTGGTTCCTGATCGCCGCCTTCGTCATTGTGCCCATGTTCAACACCAGCGGCCGCTCACCATATCTGGAATATTACGACTCGGCCGGGCTGGTCGGCGAGGGTGGGACTCCCGTCGTGCTGGCGTTAGGGCAGCTCTTCACCCTGGCGAATCTGAAGTACGTGGTCCGACTGCTCATGCCGGTCGGCTGGCTGTCCCTGTTCAGCCCGGCTACGCTGGCCATGCTGGCCCCCTCTCTGCTGGTCAACCTCATCAGTGACAATCATCAGATGCACTATCTGGAGCGCTACCACTACGCCGCCCCGCTGGTCCCCTTCGTGGTCGTCTCCGGGATCATGGGGGCTGCTTGGCTGAGCCGCCGGCTGGGCAGGGGACAACCGCTTCGTGTGCGTCGCGTCGTCACGTTCCTCAGCCTGTGGGTGCTGGCCTGCACGCTGGTTTACCATTACTATCGCGGATTCACGCCTCTGGCTGAGGGGTTCACGTGGCCCCAGATCACGGAACACCACCGCCGGCTGGCGACCATCGCGCAGCTCATCCCGGAGGATGCTAGCCTGTCCGCTCAGCACAACTTGAACCCGCACTTCAGCCAGCGTGATCGCATTAACCTGTTCCCGTACTCGATGAATACCGAGTACCTGCTGTTGGACGCGGCGACGTTCACCGCCAACAAGGACAACTTCCTGGCCTGGATGCGGGATGAGGTCGTCGGCAATCCCGAGTTCGGCCTCGTCGCGGCGGAGGATGGGTATATCCTCCTGCGACGTGGTGCATCGCCAGGGCCGCTCCCCGACGCGTTCTACGATTTCCTGCGGGTGAAGGACCTGACCCCCGAGTATCCGCTGACGGTGGACTTTGGGGACGCGTTGCGCTTACATGGCTACGATATTCAGGGCCGCCGTGGGGATGAGCGGCTGTATACGTTGTATATGGAGGCGTTGCGCCCGCTGACGACGGATTACCAGATCGCCCTTTTCCTCCTGGATGCGGAAGGCAACGTGGTCGGCGCGACGACGGAGCCCCCGGCCGCGCTGGTGTGGTATCCCACCAGCCGCTGGCGGCCTGGCGAGATCATTCGGGTGATCTTCGAGCCGGTCACGTGGTGGACGCGCGATATCCCGGAGTTCGGCGTGGCCGTGGGCGTGTATGAGGGGGATGAGGTATGGGATCTGGGCCGGCGGCTGCGCCCCCGCGTGGTCGCCTCACGCTGGCAGGTGAGGCTGCCTGGGGAGCGCACGCTGCTTCAGCTCGCCATCCTGCGCAACCGGCTTTGGGGCGCGACGGAGGAAGTCCCCCCACGCCTGTTCACGCCGCCTCGTATCCCACGCAAGCTGGACGTCGATCTGGGCGGCCAGGTGCGCCTTTTGGGGTATGACGTGAAGCCCACGAAGGTGCGACCAGGACAGGAGCTGCGCGTGCGCCTGTACTGGCGGGCGCGGGCCCCCATCGCTCAATCGTATACGGTCTTTGTCCACCTGCTCAATGGCGAGAACCAGGTACGTGGCCAACGGGATAGCCTCCCCGGAGGCGGCCTGCGGCCGACGTACACCTGGATGCCGGGGGAGATCGTGGTGGACGACGTTCGCTTCGCCGTGGCGCCAGAGGCGTCGCCCGGCCCCTATCAGATCGAGGTGGGCATGTACCTGGCTCCCTCGGGGCCCCGGCTCCCCGTGACGGATGTGGCCGGAAATCCCCAGGGCGACCGGGTCCTCCTGCCTCAGATCATCACCGTGAAGTGAGGTCGGCGGTTGAGTCCCAGAGACTAGAACAGGAGTTTTCATTAGGAGGGAACCTTGGCGCTCACAGTAAGCGAATTGTTGAAGACAGGAACGATGTCCGGCGATCGACCTCGGATCTTGATCGCGGATCCGTTGGCTCCGGCAGGCGTCAAGCTGTTGCGTGAACGGGCGGAGGTGGATGAGCGGTATCCGCTGAAGCCCGAGGAGTTATCGGCCATCCTGCCGGAGTACGACGCGCTCATCGTGCGCAGCGGCGTACGCGTGACCGCGGAAATGATCGCCGCGGCTACCCGGCTGAAGGTGATCGGCCGGGCCGGTGTGGGGATCGATAACATCGATGTGGAGGCGGCGACCCAGGCGGGTATCGTCGTAGTGAACGCGCCCACCGGGAACGTGATCGCCGCGGCCGAGCATACCATCGCGCTCCTGCTGGCATTGGCGCGCAATATCCCTCAGGCCGATGCCTCTATGCGCCGCGGGGAGTGGGATCGCCACCGCTTCATCGGCGTGGAGGTCCAAGACAAGGTGTTAGGCATCCTGGGCCTGGGCCGCATCGGATCGCTGGTGGCCAGCCGCGCCCATGGGCTGCGCATGAAGGTGATCGCTTATGATCCTTACGTCAGCGAGGAGTACGCGGCCAACCTGGCCGTGGAGCTGGTGTCCCTGGACCGCCTGCTGGCCGAGTCCGATTTCATCAGCCTGCACATGCCGCTGACGGAGAGCACCCGGGGGATGATCGGGCGGGAGGCGCTGGCCCGCTGCAAGCGGGGCGTGCGTATCGTGAACTGCGCCCGGGGCGGCATCATCGATCAACAGGCTCTATTGGAGGCCCTGGAGTCGGGTCAGGTAGCCGGGGCCGCGCTGGACGTCTACGAACACGAGCCATTGGCGCCCGATGACCCGCTGCGCACGCATCCCAACGTGGTGCTCACCCCACACATCGCCGGATCCACCGCGGAGGCGCAGGAGCGGGTCGCCGTCGATGTGGCCGAGCAGGTGCTGGCCGTGTTAGACGGCCAACTGGCCCGCAACGCGGTCAACGTGCCCATCATCCCGCCGCAGGCCATGGAGGCGTTGACGCCCTTCATCGACCTGGCCGAGCGAATGGGGCGGTTCGCGGCTCAGTTCGAGCACGCCAACATCCAGCGAGTCGAGCTTACCGCCCATGGGCCCATCGCCGAGTATGACATGACGTATCTATGCGCGGCCGCGCTGAAGGGCCTGTTGGAAGATGTGGTGGATGAGCGGATCAACCTGGTCAACGCGGCGGTCATCGCCCAGAGACGGGGGCTGACGCTGGTCGAGCATAAGCAGCGTCACCACCACGAGCGATACGAGAACATGCTCACGCTCCAGCTGGTGATGAGCGGGACGACGCTCACCCTGCGTGGCACGGTGCTGCAAGGCGAGCCCTACATCGTCGCCATCGACGACCTATGGGTCGCCTTCCCGGCCAAGGGATACCTGCTGCTGGATCGGCACCAAGATCGTCCGGGGGTGATCGGCCGGCTGGGCACTCTGCTGGGCGAGAACGATATCAACATCGCCTTCATGCATGTGGGGCGGCGGGCCCCGCGCGGCAAGGCCATCATGGTGCTAGGTCTGGATGAGCCCGTCCCTGATGAGCTGATGGAGCAGATCGCGAAGATGCCCTACACATACTGGGTCAAATTCATCGAGCTGCCGTGAGAGAACGACGAATAACGCAAGACGTAGCGGCGATTCATGAATCGCCGCTACGCCATACCTTACCCTATACCCTCGCCGTGTGGGCGCTGGTCCTGGCCTACGCGGGGCTGTTCACCTGGCTCTCGGTAACGCGCCATCGCGCCTTCATGACCAATGCCTTCGATCTGGGCAACGTGGACCAGGCGGTGTGGAACACGGCCCACGGCCGGCCGCTGGCCTTCACCAACTGGCGGGGGGTGGATCTGGACCTGGCCACCGACAATCGGATGGCCATGCACTTCGAGCCCATCTACTTCCTCATCGCGCCCATCTACTGGGTCTGGTCCTCGCCCGAGGCGCTGCTGGTGCTCCAGACGGTAGTCTTGGCGTTGGGCGCCTGGCCGGTGTACTGGCTGGCCGCGGAGAAGCTGGGACGACGATGGGCCGGCGTCGCCTTCGCGGCCGTGTACCTGCTCCTGCCTGGCCTGGAGGCCGCCAACCTGTGGGAGTTCCACGCCGTCTCGCTGGCCGCGCCGCTGTTGCTCTTCGCCTTCTATTACGCGCAGAGAGGACGGATGGGTCTCTTCTGGCTCTTCGCCATCCTGGGGATGGCGACCAAGGAGGAGGTCCCCCTCGCCGTCCTGCTGATGGGGCTATATGTGGCATGGCGGTTGCGACGCCCCCGTCATGGCCTGGCCGTCGCGGGGGTGGCCCTGGCCTGGTTCGCGCTGGCCGTAGGCGTGGTCATCCCCTACTTCGAGGGGGACCGCTCGCCTTATCTCCGCTACTACGGCGACATCGGCGACGGTCCGCTGGGGCTAGCCCGCGCCATCATCCTGCGCCCAGATGTGGTTCTGGGCGCGTTGCTGACCTCGCGTAACCTGGCCTATCTGCGAGATCTGTTCTTCCAGGTGGGGTTCCTCTCGCTGCTGCATCCGATCACGTTGAGCTTCGCCCTGCCCGATCTGGCCATCAATCTGCTCAGCGACCATGAGCCGATGCACTTCGTGCAGAAGTACCACTACGTGGCTCCCATGGTGCCGGGCCTGATGATCTCCGCCGTCCTGGGCAGCGCCTGGCTATGCGATCGGGTCGGGTGCAGATGGCCCGGCCGACGCCCTATCGCCGTGGCGGCGGTCACCACCTGGGCGCTGGCGGCCGCGCTCTTCTATCACTACTATCACGGCTACACGCCGCTGGCCCGGGCCTTCGAGCCCTATCGCGTCACCGAGCACCACCGACTGGGCGAGGAGATTGCCCGTCAGATCCCGCCCGACGTCTCGGTATCCGCCCAGCCCAACCTGAACCCGCACGTCTCCCAACGCCGCGTGCTCTATCGCTTCCCCTACGTGGGGGACGCGGAATACATTTTCGTGGATGTCTCCTCGCTGGCCAACAAGCGCAACATGTTCGCCGACATCGAGGCTATGATCCGGAAGGGCGAGTTCGGCATCGTGCGGGCGGAGGACGGCTACCTGCTCTTGAAGCGTGGCGCCCCGCCGCGTCCGATCCCCGATCGCTTTTACGACTTCGCCCGCGTGGCCGATCCCCAGCCTCAGTATAACGCCGTGGTCGAGTTCACCCCTCCGGGATCCGATGAGCCCGCGCTGCGTCTGATCGGGTTCGACCTGCTGGACGGCCGCCACACGGAGATGCCCCAGACGCCTCTGCGCTTCTTCCTCTACTTCCAGGCGTTGCGTCCCATGGACGAGGATTACGCTATCGCGCTCTATCTGCTGGACGGTGAGGGCCAGGTGATCGGCGGTATGGACCTGGAGGAGAGACCTGGGGTACAATACTGGTATCCCACCAGCCGCTGGCGGCTTGACGAGACGATCAAGCTGGAGATCAGTGACATGCCATGGTGGACGGCTCAGTATCCGGAGTACCGGGTGGCGCTGGGCGTGGTGCGGGGTATGGACCCATGGGATGTAGGCGCCCGGCTGCGCCCCCGGGTGGTGGACTCCCGCCTGCTGATGCCGTTGGCGTCCGAGGGCACGCTGGTGGAGCTGATGGCCTTCCGCACCGACCTGGGCGGCATGCCGGTGCGCGTCGAGCGGTGGCGCCGCTTCCGACCGCCGCGCATGCGATACTCTCAGAGCGCTCAGTGGCAAAATGGAGTGCAGTTGCTGGGATACGACCTGGAACCCGCCCGCGTCAAACCGGGCGAGGTACTGAAGGTCACGCTATACTGGAAAGCTGGGGATACCCCTTCGCCGGACTATACGGTCTTCGTGCATCTGGTGGGGCCGGATGGCCTGCGAGGGCAGCACGATAGCCCGCCGGGTGGGGGCGGATTGCCCATGAGCGGCTGGCTCCCTGGTGAGGTCGTGACCGACGTCCATTCGGTGCCGGTGGCCCCGGACGCGCCGGAGGGGGAGTACTGGCTGGCGGTGGGCATGTACGATCCGGCCACGGTGGTCCGTTTGCCGCTGGTGGACGGCGCCGATCATGTCCGGTTGGAGCAAACGGTGCGGGTGGGCGAGTGAGCGAGTGGCGAGTATGCGGGTGACGGGTAGCGGATAGACGGGCGGGCATGACCGCCAGGGGGGATCGATGGCTGAATTGTATATTGGCACGTCGGGCTTTTCCTACAGCGATTGGGTGGGGCCGTTCTATCCGCCTGATCTGCCTAAGCGAGAGTGGCTGAGCTATTACGCCCAGGAGTTTCAGACCTGCGAGTTGAACTTCACGTATTATCGGCTGCCCAACGCCAGAACGCTGGCACAACTGGCCGAGAAGGTGCCGCCGGGGTTCCGCTTTACGCTGAAGGCGACGGACGTGCTCACCCACAAGCGCGAGGAGGCGACGCCCGAGGCGTTCGCCGCGTTCCGGGATGCGCTGAGGCCGCTGATCGAGCAGGATAAGTTCGGCTGCGTGCTGGCCCAGTTCCCGTACTCCTTCAAGGCGAACGCCGAGAACCGGGCATACCTGGAACGGCTGCGGGAGGAGCTGGCCGATCTTCCCGTGGTCGTCGAGTTCCGCCATCGCGGCTGGATCACCGAGGCCACCTTCGAGCTGCTGGAGCGGCTGGGGCTGGGGTTCTGCTGCGTGGATCAGCCGCGGCTGCGAGGGCTCATCCCGCCCATCGCCCGGGCGACCGCGGACGTGGCCTATGTGCGCTTCCACGGACGCAACGCGGCCAAGTGGTGGGAACATGAGCATGCCTGGGAGCGATACGACTACAGCTATTCGATCGAGGAGTTACAGGAGTGGGTGCCCAAGATCCGCTCCCTGGCGGAGAAGGCGCAAAGCGTCTACCTCTTTGCGAATAATCATTGGCAGGGACAGGCGGTGAACACCGCCCGCCAATTACGGTTGCTTTTGACGGAGAGTAGCGAATAGCAAATGGCGAATAGCGAGTGACGAATGGCGAATGGCGAGTAGCGATTGGCGTCACCTCACACCCAGGCACAACGGACGAGATATGAGCCAATGGAGAGCACATCGACGCATTCTCATCGCACTGGTCATTATCGCGGGATTGCTGATCCTGGCGTGTGGGAGCTTCGTACCACGCCCTACGCGCACGCCGCGATGGGTCCCTCCCACGGAGACGCCCGTGATGGCCGAGGCAGCAAGTCTCGCGCCCACGGTGGCCACGCTGCGTCCCGCGAAGCCCTCCCCCATCCCCACGCCCACGCCCACCAGGCGCCCGGAGCCCACGCCGACCTTCACTCCTACGCCGGTGCCGGGGACGGTGCTCTTGCCGGGACATCCCGCGCGGGTGGTCGCGGCTGGCGGCCTCAACGTACGTGAGCGCCCCGGCATCGATCAGAGGCGTATCGGCCGGCTGGCGCCGGGCGCGCTCGTTCGCGTGTTAGAGGGCCCTGTTCAGGGTGAGCAATATCGTTGGTGGAAGATCCGGGACAAGCGCGGCCTGGAGGGATGGGTGGCGGAGGGAGATGGGGAGGACGAATGGCTGAGCCCGAAGATCGGCGATCCGCGGCCGGTGAACCGCCCGGTGCTCCGCGGCGATGAGGTCGTGGTCACCACCCAGAAGGGTAAAGTGCTCACCATGCGGTTCGAGGCGGGGTTGGATTCCGTCGTGGCTCGTCGGCTGCGTCCCGGCACTCGGCTCAAGGTCATCGGCGGGCCTGTAGACGTGGATGGCTACCGATGGTGGCAGGTGGTCGATCCCGACGGCCGCCAGGGCTGGGCGGCCGAGGGCGACAATGAGAACCGCTGGCTGACCCCCATTGAATGAAGCCTTCCCCTTTCCAAGCGCTGCGCTCGTCTCGGAGATACCAGCGCCGTCGATGGGGCGTTCCTGGTCCGGTACGCTCACGACCCAAGCCTTCTCGACCGTCTGAGAGAGCGTCTGAGGGGCACGACGGCGCCGTGCCCCTACGTGGCAACGGCTTAGGCGGCATTTCTCAGACATACCCTGAGGCATCGGATATGGCCGAAGCTCCCACAGCATCACCGACAAGGGCGAGGAAGGCGGTGCGTTCGGCGGCCTTCGTGTTGGCCGCATATCTCGCGCTCACGCTGGGGATGACCTATCCCGTCGTCCGGCACTTCTTCTCCGCCATCCCGGGCGACGGCTTCGACGGCTGGCAGAACTTCTGGAATCTGTGGTGGGTCCGGCGCGCCCTGCTCGTGGAGCATCGGCATCCCTTCTTCACAGACATGCTCTATCATCCCACTGGGGTCAGCCTGCTATTTCACACCCTCAACCCGTTCAACGGCTTCACCTTCCTGCCCATGCAACTGGCCGGCGAGCTCTTCGCCGCCTATAATAGCGTCGTCCTGTTCAGCTTCGCCGTGGGAGGGCTGGGCGGCTATCTGCTGACCCAATACGCCCTCCGCCGTGTCCCTGAGCCAGCCCGCACGTGGGCCGCATTTCTGGCCGGGGCCATCTACACCTTCTCGCCGTTCCACTTCGCGCATCTGCTGGGGCACATGCAGGTGCTCTCCCTGGAGTGGATTCCCTTCTACGTCCTGTACCTGTGCCGCGGCATGGATCGGGCCCAGCGCGGCCCCATCGCGGCCCGTGATGTGATCATGCCCGTCGTGTTCCTCGTCCTCATCAGCCTGTGCGACTGGTACTTCGTCCTGTATTGTGTGTTGTTCACTGGCCTGGTGTGGCTGTACCTCCTCTGGCGGAGGCGGCTCTCTCTCCGCATCGCGTCCTGGACGCTCGCGGTAGGGCTTCTGTTCGCCATCGTCATGTCCCCGTTGCTCTGGCCGATGATCGTCGAGGCCTCTCGCTACGATTTCATGGTCCCCGACCCGGATCAGGTTTACATGCTCTCCGCCGATCTGTTGGCCTTCTTCACCCCCAACGAGTTTCACCCGTTATGGGGGGACATCGCCGCCCGGGTGGGACGCCTCTTTACGAGCCCGGTTTCCGAACATACCGTCTTCGCGGGTTATGTCCCGTTGTTGCTGGCCCTATGGGGCGTGCGAACGCGCGGCCGGACAGCCCGCTTTTGGGCGTTGGCGGCCCTCAGCTTCGCCCTGCTCGCCATGGGCCCGGCGTTACACATCGCGGGGAGGCGCTGGCCCATCCCGCTTCCCTACGCCATCCTCCAGCGCGTGATCCCCTTCATCCAGATCACGCGCTCCGTCAGCCGGCTAGATGTGATGGTGATGCTCTCGTTGGGCGTGTTGGCCGCGTATGGCCTGCAGGCGCTCATGAGCGCGGGCCAGCGCCCTCAGTGGATCGCCTTGGGTGCGTTGGCCCTCACGCTGTTTGAATTCCTGCCGGTACCTTATCCCGTATCGCCGCCCGATACTCCAGCCTGGTACGAGACGCTGGCCCGGGAATCGGGGGACTTCGCCGTGTTGAACCTCCCCATGAACTGGGACCGCCCCGGCTATCTGCTCTATCAGACCGTCCACGGCAAACGGCTAACTGTCGCCTACATCTCCCGTGATGACCCCCGCACGTTGACGGAGCGCGTGCCCGTCCTGCAACAACTGCGACATCTGGGGCCGGACGTCATCGCGCAAGACCTGGAACGGGTGGGACGGAGCGTGTTGAGCTACCTTGATGTCCGATACGTGATCCTGGATCGCTACAAGATGCCGGGAGAGCAGGAGCGCGAGCCCACGGTGCGATACGCCACGGCCGCGCTGTCTGGCCTCGCCCCGATCTACGAGGACGAGCGCCTGATCGTTTATCGGGTCGAGCCTCCCGAGCATCAAACACCATTCCTGATTTTGGGGGACGGCTGGGGCCCACGTCGGCTTGAAGGGGGTGCCCCCTGGCGACGGATCGCTGGGAGGGCCACCCTCCAAGTTTATGTGGCCGAGCCGGCTGACCTCATCCTCCGCATGACCGCGCGCAGCGAGGCCCCAGAGACCGCTCTCACCCTGCGGATCTCCGAGCGGGAGCTCCGTACTGTGTCCCTCGATCCCACGCCACGCGACCTGGAGATAGGCCCGTTAAAGCTGAGCGAAGGGCTGCATACGTTCACGCTATCGACCGATGGCCCCATCTGGCTCACCGGTTTGGACGTGATCCAATGATGATTGCAAGGTCTCGCCTTATCTCACATCTGGTTTGACGAGGCAGTTCTCCCGTGTTATGATCTTTTGCCTCTACCGAGGCATCTATCTCTCTGGAGGATCTCCGATGAAACTGTATCTACGTAGCGTTTCGATCATCATCCTGATCAGCTTGCTCATCGTGGGATGCCGAGGCAAGAAGGAGCCCACTCCCACGCCTATACCGTCGCCTACTCAAGCTGTCTCGGAGGCCAAAGAAGTCCCTCCACCACCAGCGACGCCTACGCCGCAACCTGCGCCACCTATGCCTACGCCGGAGCCCACGCAGCCGCCTCCCACGCCCACACCGGTTGAAGAGGAGGAGACAACCGCTGACGTCACGGCCTCGATGGCGGCTTTGGAGGCCCTGGGGGCGTATCGAGCGCACCTGAACTCGGAATGGGCCGAGATCCGCCCGGATAAGACAGTGACGGGCACCATGAGCGTCCTGGAGGAGCGCGTCGTCGCCGACCAGGCATATCGTATGGTCATGCAAGTCAGCTCCTCGGAGGAGGCGGGGGGGCCTCCTTTGGAGCGCATTGTAATCGGTAAGGATCAATGGATGCGGTTTGACGATGAGTGGATCTACATGTCCTCCGACGAAACCATGAGCCCTCTACTTGCCGAGATGATGAGCCCGGAGAGCTTCCTGGGCGGCCTGGAGGGCGCGCGCCTTGTGAAGAAGGGCGAGGTCATCAATGGCATTAAGACCCGCCATTACGTGATCGAGAGGAAGGATCTGCCGGCGACCCAGATCCTGCCATTTATGGCCGCGGAAGAGGGAGGAGAAGCTCAGCAGAGGGTGGACATCGAGAGCTTTAAGGCCGACATCTGGGTAGCGGAGGAGGGCGGCTATCTCGTCAAGCTTGAGATCACGGAGGCCCTCACCCGGACGGCGGAGGGATCGGAGCCCGTTCGCATCGAGGGCACGATGACGTACGAGGTCTACGATGTCGGCGCGGACATTAAGATCGAGCCGCCGCCGGGGTTCTCTGGCGGAGAAGGGACATCGGAGGGGATGCCCTCGATGGGCGGGATGGGACAGGCCGGCATCGCGTTCCCCGGCTTCGAGGGTGGTCTCCCCAAGCCGGAAGGCGCGACCGTAATGATGGCCATGGAAGATATGCAGATCCTTTCGGCACCTCAACCGTTGGAGGACGTGAAGGCTTTCTACACGCAGGCCTTTTCCCAGGCCGGATGGCAGGCGGATGCGGAGAATAGCTGGGAGATGGAGAACATAGTGGCCCTCTCCTTCGTCAAGGAGGGCGTGCGGGTGATGGTGACCCTCACGTGGGAGCCGGAACAAAAGCAGACGCAAATCATGATCGCCACGGAGCGTTAATCGTACCCCACCTCCCTAGGAGGGGGGACCAGAGAAAGATGAAGGCCCCTGAAGGCGAGCCCCTAGTGCCCTAGCAGGTTGACGGAGCGCTCCCTGGGCTGATGGCGGAGCGTAACCCGGCCAAACGGCTCAAGGAGCGCCCGGGCTTTTTGCCATCGCGCTTGCAAGCGCGGCTCCCTCACCCGCCAGACGCCATTGATCTGGTTGATGACCAGCCGGCTATCACCTCGTATATCCAGGTGCACGTCCCCAGGGTCTACCCCCTCCCGCGCCAGCCGTCCTAGCAATGCCTCCAGGGCAGCGATGAGGGTGTCGTATTCGGCCTCGTTGTTCGTCAGCGTGCCAAAGCGCAGCCGATGGATCTCGGGCGGCTTCCCAGGCCATAGGAACGCGTAACTGCCATATCCTGGCCCCGGATTCCCCCGGCTCCCGCCATCGAATACGAGGGTCAGGGGGATGGCGCCGGGCTGGTCCTGAGGAGATCCCGGAGGCACCTCTCCGGCAACCAGTGGAAGGAGCCCCATAGCATGAGCGCGCCGCCACAAGGCAGCGCGCTCCTCCTCGCTCAAGCTGGCGATCGCTCTTAGGATCTCATCGATCTTTGTCACGCGGCCACTTCTCGCGCTTGACGCGCCCGCTCAGCACGGTATTGGTCATACAGATAGAACAGATTCGCCCGATGCAATGATTGCACCAGGCCGCCTAGCGGGATACGGGACTTCCCGCACGATTCGATATCGATACGGGCCAACGCCTGGCGCGGCTGCCCGCTTTCCACATGCTCCCGCGCGATGCGCTGGATGGTCTCCAGATAGGCGATGCTGCCCTCGATGACCTCGTTGATCTCACCGCGCAGGAGGACCTCGCCATGCCCCTGCACGATGCTCTCCAGGGAGAGCTGGCGAACCTTGCGCAGAGACTCGATCATCGCCTGCACGTCCCCGCCTACGATGTAGGGGACGGGCATCACCGTGTCACCAGCGAAGAGGACCTTCAATTCCTTGACATAGATCATCGCCCCATCGGGGCTGTGTCCGGGCGCGTAGATGGCCGTGATCGTCTTGTCCCCCAGCCGAACCGTCGCCGTGTCATCAAACGTCACCCGCGGGATGCGCAACTGCACCTCCGCCAATTCCGGCGTCTGCTTCTTGGCCTCCTCCAACCCACGCTGCCCCAGCTTCATCAGCAGCTCGCGGCAACGCTTGTGGCAGATCACCTCCGCTTCTGGGAAGAGATACAGGCCATTCGTATGATCGGCATGATAGTGCGTCACCATGACGTAGCGCACGCCGCGCGGGCTGACGCTCTCCGCGAAGGCTCGCAGCTCTCGGGTCTCCTGAGGAAACGGAAGCGTATCGACGACAACGCATCCTTCAGAGGTCACAATGACACCAGCGGTCACCTGGGCGTATAGGCCGCTGGTGAACATGTAAACGTCCTCTGCGACACGTTCACGATACGTGGGCACGGGCATCTCCTACCGCTGAGAATTAGGAGGCGGCGATCCAAGCCGCCGCCTATCCGGCTCAACATAGCACAAAGAGCAGGCCCTGTCAAGGGGTTTCAAAGGAATAAGAGGAAACGGAACGAATCGTCAATGAGAGTTGGTTTGACCTACGAAGCGTAGAAGAGGTTTAACGATGTCGCTCGCGCGGCCAGTCGGGCAGGATCCAGCGAATCTGGTAGCGCGGCGGTGGGGGCGCCAGCAGATAGACGTCCACCCAGCGATACCACAGCTCCAGGTTATGGTCGTCGAATCCCAGATCAATCCGGCGTCCCCGGATCAGGCCGCCGGTGTCAGCCGCGTCCCCGATCCCGTACCCGGGCACGTAAACCCTGCTGCCCAGCTTGATCACGGTGGGATCCACGGCGACGATGCCTTTACGCATGCGCCATCCCAGCCGGGTGCGGCCGAAATAAGGATCATCCGGCTCAACCCCCGCCGTAGATGGCGAATAGGAGGTGGCCAGCATCCGGATCTTCCGCCAATAAGTGATCGGCCCATAAGGGGTCTCCAGCGTCCGCAGGACAATCTTGCGCCCGTAGGCGATGACGCGGGTGATGGGTTCCTGTGCGATCCACTCGTCTTCCAGCACGCGACTCACGGGTTCTCCATCATGATATACCACCCGGAACCGGCGCTTGATCAAACCCTCCTGCCCCGGCTGATCGACCCGCCGATGGTCGATCTCCAGGTCATCGTCCGGGACCCAGATCGTCCTGTAGGGGATCGCATCCTGTTCGATCTCGATGGCCTCACGCACCCGGGTGATGGCGACGCTCAGGTGGGGCTTGATCTCCGTCGAGAGGGAAGGCGTCACGATATCCGCCCCAGTGACCACGATCCCCAGGTCGGCCAAGGCGTCGGCGACGGTCCACTGCCGGGTGCGCGTGTGGATCTCACGGCCGTCCACGCGGACGGAGAAGGGGACGGAGCGCTCGATATGGATCCGCAGGCCAGCCGTCACAGGCGTCCCTAACCCCGGGCGCACCAGGTCCCCCAGATACAGCGTGACCTTCTCCCGTTGCAACGCTTCCCCCACCGTGGAGGCGGTAGTGTGGATCACATAGGTGGCGCCGTTATCGTGCACCCGTATGGGGACCGCCCGGCGGATCGCCACCTGCAGAGGCGACGAAGGTAGGTCCCTCTCGGGCAGAGGGGCATCCAGGTCAGGAGTGACCTGTCCCTCTACCACGACCTCATCGTACGGCGTGACGTAGATCCCCGCATCGTGGAGCAGCTCGCGGACGGTGCGCGCCTGCGTGCGCACGTTCAGGGTTCTCCCATCCGCATAGATCTGTACCGGGCGGGCGCGGCGTACGCGGACCTCCATCCCAGGCGTCACAGTGGCCGATAGCGTCGGTTGCACGATATCCGCAGGATCGAGGCGTAGTCCGGCGTCCTCCAATACCCCGGCTACAGTGGTACGATGGGTGCGCAAAACAAGACGCTGGCCGTCCACCACGAGCGTCACGGGCACGCTGGTGATCCGATAGAGATGAAGCCCTCCCAGGGCGAGAACGAGGAGCGAGGTCACGAGGAGCCATGTACGCAGACGAGAGGACACGCGCGTCCAACGCTCTGAGGACCACCTGGGAACCCGTACAGGCGTCCACTGCTGTCGTTCCAACGACCGGGCCATGTCACTGCTTCCCGTCTGCTATCGGACTAACCGATGTCCCGCACGATCGTGCATCCGAAGGGTTGCGTCTCCGGCGTGGGCACCGGCCGATCCTCCAGGACGGCTGCCAACGCCTCCTCTAAATAGTTGACGTCGGGTTCACGCTTACGAAACGTGCGATCGTCCACCGCGCCGCGATATCGGAGGATACCCTGCCGGTCGATGAGGAAGATATGGGGGGTCGTCAGCGCGCCATACAAATCCGCCACCACATTCCCCCGATCACGCAATATCGGGAACCGGAGCTTCCGCTCCGACGCCACGCGTCGGATCTCGTCGTCGTCATAGTGGCTGTTAGAGTCGATCGCCAGCAGGATGATACCCCGACGCGTCCACTCCTCACATCGCTCGTTGAAATAGGGATCGAACGCCTCCGATATGGGGCACTCAGCGGACCAGAAGTTGAGGATCACGATCTGGCCTCGATAGTCGGCCAGCCGATGCGTGCGCCCCTCCATATCCGACAATTGAAAATCCGGAGCCGGTTGGCCGATCTCGGCTTTGGGTGTCTCTGACATCGTACGTCCTCCCGCGTGCGCGCCAGTATACCGCAAGCTGGACACGCGGCCAAATCATCCCTTGCGAGTATGACGGGAAGAACGCTGGGAAACGTAGCGTGGCTTTCTTGTCTATGGGTAGCGGAAGGTAGTGCCTTCCGCTACCCATATAGCCAAACTTGAGGAGCGGCCCTTGTGGACGCCCGAGCTCACCAGGAAGGGCAAGGTATCGTACGGCGAGAAGTCGTCGAAAAAGGGCAGGCCCCTCTCGTCATAAGAGGGGCCTGCGATCGGTATTCGCGCGATGCGAACGATGTAACTATTCAACGCCTCCCGCCAGGATCAACGGCAGCCACAGCCTGTAGGGAACCGGCGTGGGAGTTAACGTAGGCGTGGGTGTCGCCGTCGGCGAAGGTGTTGACGTGGGCGTCGCTGTTGGCGTGGGCGTCGCCGTCGGCGTCGGGGTGTCCGTAGGCGTGGCGGTCGGCGTCGGGGAAGGCGTTGCCGTCGGCGTCGGCGTGAAGGCCTGCTCGCCGAAATCGACGATGTGCAGCCCGCCCGGTACCACGGTGATCGGGACATCGTCCAGGCTCGTGCTGGCGTATCCCGAGGGCTGTCGTTCGTGGACGATATAGCTCCCGGGAGCCACGTTATCGAACTGATACCAGCCTCGTGGGTTGGTCGTGCGCGCCGTAGCGATGACGGCGCCGTTGGATATCAGGTCCACGTAGACGCCGACCAGGCCCGACGTCTCATTATCTGGCGGCCAGGGATTGCGATGGCCATCCCCGTTGACATCGATGAACACGTACCCGGCGATCATGCTCGACTCCGGGACCTCATCAGCGCCGATGTCGAACCCCCATCCCTGAGGCCGAGGCTCATCGTCGATGTCCTCCGTGAGGCCTGCATCGACGCCCGCGTCCTTGGCCGCGGAGTCATAGCCGATGTGATAGTCGTAATTCAGCGGGTTGACGAATGCTGGCGTACCGGTGAGATCGTTCGTCGTGGTGATGGTGGTCCCCGCGTCGGCGACAGCATAGACGGGATCCCAGAGGGTGTGATCCGCCAATACCTGTATGGTGATCGGCGCCGTCGAGCTGATCCCGACCACATGGCCGGAGAGGATAGTGTTCGTCATGGCGACCTGGGCGCCTGGGCCGGCGACGATGGCGATCTCTCCGTTGTCCGCTAGAGTGTTATGGCGCAAGGTAGCTTCCGTCGGGGCGGTATCCTGCGGATCATCACTGCCAAAGAACAGAGCATCGCCCTGCCCCATGACCTGGCTGGCCCGATTGACAGCGATGAAGTTGTTATCGAGGTACAGGGTGCTGAGGTAACCGTACACACCGCCACCGTATCCCTCAGCGGCCAGGCTGGCCGTGTTGCTGATGATGCGATTGGCCTCTATGACCTCGGTGCTGAACAGGGAGCACAACCCACCGCCATATGCTATTGCGCCAGTGCTGGCGACGTTGTTCTGTATGATGTTATCCGCCATGAACGTCATATTGAGCAGGGTGCTCATGGCGCCGCCACAGCCGCTGTCGTAGACCTGGCTCGTGCTGGCGCGGTTGTCCACGAAGCGGTTGTCTCTGAGCAGGATGACCCCCAAGAAGGAGATCCCGCCGCCGCCGAAGCCGTCCATACCCACGCTGGCGACGTTCCCCTGAATCGTGTTGTGCTCAAACGTGGGGAGCGGGATGTCGCTATGCAGTGAGCGGATATCTGGCGGTCGGGCGAACCCCAGCCTCTGCACGTAGTCCTGGAGCGATAATGGATCCCCGGAGAATCCCTCCAACAGAGCGGGGAGCGCACCAGCGTTCCCGACGCTCATGCCTCCCAGGCCGATGAAGAATCCCCCTCCTAGCCCGTTGCCCTCCACGCTCGCCGTGTTGTTACGTATGAGGTTGTTCTTAAGGGTCGGGGTCCCGGCCAGGATGGCGACGCCGCCGCCATAGCCATCCCCTGATACGCTCGCTGTGTTGAACTCGATCTTGTTCCCATACAGGAGCGCGTCGTTGAGCACGATGTAGACGCCACCCCCTATCCCCATGCCAAAGGTGCTCGCTGTGTTCGTAACGATCATGCAGTTGGAGATGGTGGCACTGACGGTAACGGAGGAGGACCCGTAGATGTACAAGCCGCCTCCGGCATCGTCTTCCCCTGTATAAGTGCCTAACCCCGTGGCGTTTCCGCCGGTCAGTTTGAGCCCCTCGATCGTCGGGGCGATCGTGCCCGTGATGACCATGACGCGGCCGAGGCCTTGTGCATCCAGTGTGGTCAGGCTGGGGTCATTAGAGGGCGGGCCGCTGAAATCGGCCGGATAGCCTCCCCGGATGGTCACCGTCTTCGTGATGTAGACGACCTGCGTGATCCCCTCGCGGACGTGGACGTCGGTATAGACGCCGGCGGCCACCCGGATCTCATCGCCGGAATCAGCCATATCAACGGCGTGCTGGATGGTCGCGCAGGGATTGCTGCTGTCAGTACAGTCGTTGGCCGTATCATCACCCGTGGGCGAGACATATCGCACCGTACCAGACGTACCAGACGCCTCCGCGGCATAGGCGGAGGGGAGGCTCAGGGTGAAGAGGAATAGAGCGACCAAGAGGAATGCCCCTAATATGAGAGCTCCTGACAATAGAATGAAACGTCGCCGTATCTCAAACGCCGGCGCGCTCATGGGGAACCTCCTTTCTCCCTTTTGACTGACGTACCCTGGGGCTTCTGAACGTGTGTTGGGTCCGATTTAGAATTAGGACTTGTCCGGTAGATGGCTCACTTAAAGGGGAATACCCGCCGCTTTCTGACGGGGGAACATTTACCTGCGGCTCTCTATCGGCTGAAGAAAGTGTATCATAGGTACCATCCCATGTCAATCGCAATGTAGAAGTGATCCCTCTTGTTCTGTAACGAAGATTGGACGGCTTACAGCTTCATGATTTCCATGTCTCTAGGTGTAAACGGCCATCGTAACTGAGCGCAAACAGTGCGCCATCGTTCTAGCACATTTGCGCTCCTCCCCGCCGCTCCGAACTTCCTACGTCGCCCCCTACGCCACGCAACTTGCGAGCCCCTTTTGCCCTTTCCTTCACCCTCACCCCAACAATATCGCCGCCAGAAATGTGCGACTAACACCTCCCCGCACTAACTCTCTCGCCTCCCTCTTCACCTCTTCCCCTTCGGCATAACGAAACATCAACCGCGCCGCCGCTGACAATTGCTCTATCAACTCGCCCCGGTCACCTGCTCCAGCCCCTTCCGAACCCAGATATTCCCTCCATTCCCTCGCCTCTCCACTGGCCGCCCACCTGCTCAAGGCACCAAAATAATCAAGCACCCTCCGCCACTCTCCAGGCTGCCCTGCCCGAAGCCTCTGCGCTTCGTATCGCTCCGCCGCCCGCCACAGCAGAACACTCGCCTCCCCTGTACGCCCCTCCCTGCGCTTCGCCAACCCTAAGTTGAGCAACGCCACCCCATCAAACCACGGTTTGTCGTCCCCCGTTTCTAACTCCAACAAAACCGCCGCATTCTGTTCCAACGCATCCAAATCCCCGGTGAAATTGGCTATCCAGCACTTCAACCCCAAAGCACCCGCATACCAATACGACGACCTCGAACTCAGTGCCAGACATTCATCCGCAAGCACTTCGGCGCGTTGAAAATCGCCCCGTTCAAATGCTTCGTACCCCTCTAGGTAAATCCCCTGCACCTTCGCTTCTGCACTCATAAACATCCAGGCCTTTTTCCACAAGCCTAAGACCAGCGCGTGAGCCGCCGCGCGACCCAACCAGGACCACCTCGCCAAGAAACCCGCTGCCAACTCCAACCATCCCCGCAAACCGTACACTCAGCCCGGTCGGCTCCAGGCGCAAGTTAGGCGTGACCTCTCCGCCTCACCCACCCCATCGAAGAAACCGCTCAACGCTAACAGCCCCCACCTCTCACCACCCCAGCAACACCCTCAACTTCCCTAATACCTCCAACACCACCTCCTCCGGCACCTCACATATTCTCTCTACATGCCGCGCCCGCCAATCCAAGCTCTTCACCTGATCCGCCAACACCACCCCCTCTACCCCCCAACCCTCCGGCAGCCTCACCTCAAACGGATACCCCTTCTCCTGCCGCGTGATCGGACACATGATCGCTAACCCCACGCGCCTGTTGTATGCCTCCGGCGACAACACCAACGCCGGCCGCCGCCCCGCCTGCTCGTGCCCCGTCTGCGGACTCAACGTGACCCACACCGCATCCCCTCGCTTGGGCACATACCCCCTCACCACACTTCACCCCCCACCGCAGGCCCCATATCCACCTCCCGATGTATGTTCTCCTCCGTCACCCCTGCTAACAACTCCTCCAGCCGATACTCCGGCACCACCACCGGCGCGATCACCAACCGCCTCCCTTCCAGCACCAGCTCCACTTGGCTCCCCTCTTCTAACCCCACTTCCTCTGCCAACGGCCGGGGTATCCGCACTGCCAGACTGTTGCCCCACATCCTCACACGCGTCTTCATCCCTATCACCTCCCCAAAGACGTATCTACATAGAAGATACCAGGCTCGTACCTACCTGTCAAATCTCCTTTCAATCTCAAGCGCCTAACGGCACCGAGCTCAGCCGCTGGACCGAGAGAGCTCATCAGCTCCCTATCACCATCCCAAGCCTCAATGTGTCTACCAAAACGGGGTAACTCCAGTTGATGGCCGAATGCACTCTACCAAATCCTGGGTATCAGTCGATAGCGCACGACCTTGCAGTAGTCTGCATAGCCATCGAGCTCTCTGAGAAGCACCTTCTCTTCATCCAGAATTCGGGCGACGAGAAGTGCCGGATAAACCGCAGCCGGTATCAATGCCCAATATGAGCCCAAGGCGAGCGGTGAGAATCCGAACATCAGAGCAGAGGCAAGGTACAAGGGATGACGGACAAGGGAATACAGGCCTGTTGTGATCACTCGTTGCTGCTGCTCGACCTCAACAGTGCGTGATGCATACTCATTTTCTCTAAGAGTGTGTCTGAATATTTGATCGAAGGGGGGCCATTGGGTAGAATCTCACGCTATGGTAGAGCAGAGCAAACGGAAGGCGTATCCAACCGATCTATCCGATGTCGAGTGGCAG